>JAFQTW010000049.1 GCA_017408855.1 Oscillospiraceae bacterium
CGCGGATCAAATAGGGATGAAGGAATTTGTTGACCCGTTCACGGGTCGCGAGAACAAGAAGGCGTAATAAAAACCCCTTAAGGGGTGGCCCGAGAAAGAAATGCAGTCGGCAAACCTTTCGGGACCCCTTAAGGGGTATTGTCTGTATAATGCCCTTCTAGGGCTTACTCAAGCCACCGGCTTAGCCGGTGGTTTTGACTGCGAAATTATGCCTCGACGATGGCTTCGCCGCCCAGCGTGTCGGCAAATCCGGTGAGAACGATCTGTACATAGGTGTCGTTCTCGTGGAGGAAGTAGTAGCGGTAGCGGGTGGTGTGACCGTGGATCTCGCCCTCTGCCAGCTCTTCTTCGGTCATCGCCTCAAACGGAACGGTAAAGATGGTGTAAGCGGTGTGCTTGCCGACCTTTACGCTCTCGGGCAGGCTGATCTCGAACATATCGTCCTGCATCTCATCGAACATGGATGCGGCGAAATTGTCCATCGAATACTCACGGGTATCCTCCGAGACCAGGATGTGGCAGGTCTCCAGCGTGTTCAGGTTGAGCAGCAAAAGCTCAGTGCCGGAAGAAGGAGCCGGATACTCTTTCAGGATCTCGCCGGTGTCGGGATCGATGTAATCGTAGATCAGATCGATGTTCTCGCCGATGGCGTTGAACTCCTCTTCGGTCACAGGGAACCAGAAATCGTCAAAGGCAAAGTTCAGCTTCAGCGCAGGGATCGAAACAGCGCCGCCGTCATTTTTCACACAGCGGTCGGCAGGATCCACGCCGCATCCGGCCAGTAAAGCTGCCAGAGCCGCCAGCGCCAGCACCAGCGCCAAAATGCGATTGGTCTTGATCATATTAAAAATCCTTTCTTTCACAGGGTTTCTTCCGACTCAGTCCAGTTTTGCCAGCGCCTCACGGCGTCCGGGCAGGAAGAACTCCAGTGCGTATTGGATGGATTGGTCCCAAAAGCTCCATTCGTGAGCGCCGGGCCATTCCCGATAGACAAATTCATAGGGCAGCGTTTCCATCCGGTCACGGAAACGCCGGTTGTGCGAGAGCAGAAAGTCCTGCTCGCCGCAGGTGACCATCACACGGGGACGGTCCTGTTCGGGTAAAAGAGCGGTCTTTTCCGCCAAACGGAACAGATCATCCTCGGGACGCAAGGTAAGATCGGTGCCGTAAATAGCCCGGACTTCCTGCGCCATTTCGCTGTTTTCGCCGCCTTTTTGTGCCAGCGTCAAGAGACTTTGCATATCCAGACAGCCGGAAAATCCGGCACAGGCGGAAAAAACGTGCGACGCCCGCAGCCCCAGCTTGACCGCGCCGTAGCCGCCCATGGAAAGACCCGCCGCAAAGCGGTCCTGCCGCCGGGCAGACAGATGGAACATCTCGCTGCAGATCTTCGGCAGCTCTTCGGAAACATAGGTAAAGTACCGCAGCCCCATCTCCATGTCGGTGTAAAAGCTTCGCTGCACCTCGGGCATCACCAGCGCCACGCCGTATTCGTTGGCGTACCGCTCGGCACTGCTCATCCTCGCCCAGGCATCGCTGCCCTGCTTGAGTCCGTGCAGCAAAAACACCGCGGGACATTCTTTTTCCGGGATCTTTTTCATGTCAAAGGGCAGGACCACCGTCAAAGCGGTGTCCATCACCATTACATCGGAACGGACAGTTCCTTTGAAAAAAGCCATACGATCGCTCCTTTCGAAAAGGACGTACAGTATATTTTAACACTTTCGATTCAAAATTACAACCGGATCAGCCCAAAAGAGCCTGAATATTGCCAAAAAAGATGGCATTTTCTTCGCTTTTTTCCAGTCCCAGCCCCTCGATCAGGGCTTTTTCCTGCCGCGGATCGCTCCAGGGACAGTCGCTTGCGAACAAAATACGGTCGGCGCCGTGATTTCTTATCATCCGGGCAAGCTGCTCTTTGCCGATGGCAGAAGAGATGGCGGCGGTGTCCAGCCAGACCGGCTGCCCGACGAGATACTCCTCCACCCCGTCCCAGCACTTCATGCCGCCCATATGCGCTAAGATCAGCTTGATGCCCGGCACCGCGTCCAGCACCTTTCTCGCGTCCCGGGGCAGACAGTGGATGTGCTGCGGCGAAAGGGGGTCAAAGCCGGCGTGGACCACCACGCAAAGCCCCAGATCCCGTGCTTTTTTGAAAATCGGCAGGACCCGCTCCTCGCCTATGTCAAAGTTCTGATAATCCGGGTGCAGCTTAATGCCCCGCAGACCCATTTCGGCGATCCGCTCCAGCTCCGCCTGCCAGTCCTCGGCATCGGGATGCACCGAACCGAAGGGGATGACCCGCTCGCCGGCGATGGAACGGCAAAAGTCGTTGATGGTCTTTTGCTGCGACGGTTTGGTGGCAATGCTGAGGAAAATACCCTTGTCCACCCCCCAGCGGTCCATCTGCCGCAGCGTGTCGGACAAAGTGCCGTCGGTTTGGGGGACAAAGCCCGACACCTGCGCCAGCTGCGGGATGACCCGGGGCGCCAGCCTGTCGGGGAAAATATGAATATGCGAATCGATCAGCATAGAAAGACTTCTTTCTCAAAAGGGATGTTACCGTCATTATACCCCTGCCGCCGCTGCCCTGCAAGACGGCAGTTCTTTACAGAAAAGACGGTTTGTGATACTCTGAAAACAGAAAGAAGGGGTTTTATGACCAGAAATTTTGCCCATCGGGGCTTTTCCGGACAGTATCCGGAAAACACCATGCTGGCATTTCAAAAGGCTTATGAAAGCGGATGCGACGGCATCGAGATGGATGTGCATCTTTCCCTCGACGGGGTGCCGGTGATCCTGCACGACGAAACGGTGGACCGCACCTGCGACGGCATCGGCGTCGTGGCGCAGATGCCCCTCGAAGCGCTGCGCCGGCTGGATGCTTCCTACCGCTATCGTGGGCAGATGGGTTTTAACCCCATCCCGACTCTGGAGGAAGTTCTCGCCTGGGCGGAACCGACCCATCTGGTCCTCAATCTGGAACTGAAGACCAACGCCAACGAATATCCGGGCATCGAGCAAAAGGTGCTGGATCTGGTCAACCGCTATCATATGCACGACCGGGTGATCCTGTCCTCCTTTAACCACGAAACGCTGCTTCGCTGTAAGGCACTGGATCCGACCGTCCCCTGCGGCGCTTTGACCGAAAGCTGGATCGTCTCCTTCGAACACTATCTGCAGAACCTGGGCCTCGAGTGCGCCCATCCGGAGCATTGGTATCTCACCGACCAAAACATCGCCCGCCTCAAGGAAAAGGGCCTTCGGATCCATACCTGGACGGTCAACGACCCGGCGGTGATGGCCCGCCTCATCGAAAAAGAGGTGGATATCCTGATCACCAACCATCCGGACGTTCTGGCAAAATTGCTGAA
>JAFQTW010000050.1 GCA_017408855.1 Oscillospiraceae bacterium
AGAGAAATAAACTGTCCTGAGAGGTGAGATTATGTATCTTTTGTATCCGTGGGGAAAAGCCACCCTGATCGTCTGCGTTGCCGCGGCGGTGCTTTTGCTGGCAGGCGCGATCTTTTTTCCGCCTGCTGCTGCGGCATCGGCGACCGACCCGTTCCCGGACCTGTATGCCGGGGAGCTGCCGGATTATTTGCCGGACGAAGGAAAGGTAGTCTACTACACTTTTGATGACGGACCGAGCCAAAACACGGTGGCGATTTTGGATACTCTGCGGGAAAAGGGGGTCAAAGCCACCTTTTTCGTTACCGCTCAGCAGACCGACAATGTGGATTCGGCATCGGTACTGCGCCGCATCGTGCAGGAAGGGCACAGCATAGGGGTGCATACCTACACCCACGATTACCGTGAGATCTATGCGGATGTAGAATCTTATCTGGAAGATTTTCAGAAGATACGACAGCATATCACCGAGATCACCGGTGAGGCGCCGGTGATCTTCCGCTTTCCCGGCGGAAGCATGAAAAACAGCTATGCCGCTCCCGGTGTGCAGCAAGCGATCCGGGAAGAAATGACCCGGCGGGGTTTCGTTTATTACGATTGGAACGTGGTTTCGGGAGACGACAAATCCCAAATGGTCGATACCGATACGCTGGTCCGGAACATTTTATCGGGGGCGAAAGGGAAGGATAAGGTCATTATCCTCTGCCACGACGATGCGATGCGCCGCTCCACCGCCGAAGCGGTGGGACCGGTCATCGATGCCCTGTCTGAACAGGGTTACCGCTTTGAGCGGCTGACCGAACAGGTAAAGCCCATCCGGATGGGGGAAGCGGGTTAAAAGATGTTTCTCCAGGAGGGGATCTCTCCGTCGCACACATGGGCGAGCAGGGTGCGGATGCGGTCCACCTCGGCACAAAACTGGGACAGATCGCCGTATTGCGCCAGTTTTTCCAGCTTTGCCATGCTGCCGGTCACTTCGTCGAGACAGTTGCGCCGCAGATAACGGACCATCGCCTGTTCAGCCGATTCCCACCGCAGAGCGACCTGTGCGGACCGGTCGGCCAGCTGCTGAAAGGAAAGGGTGTAGGCCTCTTCCTGCAGCTGGGACAGCTGACGGTCAAATTCTTCGCTGCAGCGGGTAACGGTAAGAAATCCGGCAAAGCAGCTGATCAGGATCAAAAGCAGGATGGTGCCGCAGAGAAAAAGCCGTTTCATGTCTGTGCCTCCTTTCGGATCAGATCGAATCGCCCCGAGCGGTCGCACAGGAGCAAAAACACCTGCGGAAGAGGACAGTTTTTCTCCTTGAGCTTTTCCTGCAGCCAGGCTTCATCCTGCCCGAGAAAGGAGAGGGCGGCCTTAGAGATCCGTCCTTGCGAGACCACCGCAAGGGGCGGCGCATCCTGCTGCGGATCGCCGGAAAGCCCCAGATCACCGGCTGTTACGGTACGGGCGGCATATTTTTGGTAGAGATTCAGTTTCCCGGTGGTCTCAAGGACGGCGAAATCCACCTGCCGGATGTCAAAGCAGTTTTGTCCCCGCAAAAGCGCATTCAGATCGTCCGCCGAGATCCGCAGCTGCAGCAGCTGCTTCTGGTCGATCTTGCCATCCCGGATGATGACCCGGGGAGAGCCGGAGATGACTTTGCGCATCAAGGGGCTCCTGAGCAGGAGGTCCGACACGAGCACCTCGCAGATCACCAGCGTAAAGATCGGCACAAGTCCTGCCGTCAGCGGGAGATTGGTGTCCTCAACAGGCAGCGTAGCGATGTTCGAGATCAGAAAAGTGACCACCAGTTCGGTGGGCGACAGCTCGCCGATCTGCCGCTTGCCCATGATCCGTACCGCGCAGATGACCGCAAGATACAAAAGAACAGTGCGGATGAATGTGACCGACATAAAGATCCCTCCCCAAAAGATTGTTTTTATTGTTACCTTTCCCTTTTCTGTTATGCACGGCTGTCTGCATGAAAGGAACGGTTTCGGGCAACAATCTCTGGGAAAGAAGGGATGATATGCCGAAATGGTTCCAAACGAAAAGCTGGAAAAAAGAACGGGAACGGTATCTGACTCCGGTACCGCCGGCGGCGGAACAGATCCGACTGACCGAAAATGCCGACGAAAATCTCAAAAACATCCGTGCCGCCTTGCAGGACACGGCGGATTTTATGGTGCGGGAGATCGCGGTCTGCGGCATCAAGGTCAAGCTGATGATGTTTGAAGGGCAGTTTAACCTGCAGACATTGTCCGAGATCCTGCTGGAACCGCTGCTTCAGTTATCGCTGCCGCAGCCTTCCGCCGAAAAGCTGGAAAACTGGATCCTGAACGAAACGGTCCTTGGGATGGATCAAAGCCAGGTGGAGACTCTGGGAGAATTGTTTCCCTTTCTGATGAGCGGCTTTGCGGGGATCATGATCGATGGGACGGAAAAGACCATCGTCTGCGGGGTGCAGGGATTTTCCTTCCGCAGCGTATCCGAGCCTTCGGCAGAAGAAAATGTCCGCGGCTCCCGGGAAGGGTTTACCGAGCCGATCCGCATCAATATGACCATGGTGCGGCGGCGGATCAAGTCCTCGTCCCTTAAGATGGAGCTGATGAAAGCCGGCGTGAAAAGCCGCACCGATCTGTGCCTTTTGTATCAGACCGACATGGTCGATCCGCAGCTTTTGGAAGAGATTCGCCGGCGCATCCGCAGCATACCCACCGATCTGATTTTGGAATCGGGGTACATCCAGCCGTTTCTGGATTCGGACATTCTGTCCATCTTTTCCAATGTAGGTACCACCGAACGTCCCGATACTCTCTGCGCCAAGATCAGCGAGGGGCGGGTGGGCATTTTGGTGGACGGGACCCCCTTTGCGCTGATCCTGCCGTATTTTTTTAACGAAAACTTTCAAAGCATCGACGATTACACCCACCGCCCGTACTACGCGTTTTTCGAACGGATGCTCAAATATCTGGCTTTTTTCTTTACGGTGCTGCTTCCCGGGCTGTATGTGGCGGTGGGCTCTTTTCATCCGGAACTTTTGCCCGAGGCGCTGCTTTTGACCGTGACCGCCGCGGAGCAGGATGTGCCTTTTCCGTTGGTGGGCGAGGCGCTTTTGATCCATTTTATCTAT
Source organism: Oscillospiraceae bacterium (assembly GCA_017408855.1). Classification (GTDB taxonomy): domain Bacteria; phylum Bacillota; class Clostridia; order Oscillospirales; family Ruminococcaceae; genus UBA3818. The sequence goes on from JAFQTW010000050.1 coordinate 3,113, forward strand.
GAGCTGATGCGGGAGGCGGGGCTGCGGCTGCCCCGTCCCATCGGGCATGCCATCGGGATCATCGGCGCGCTGGTCATCGGGGACGCGGCGGTGTCAGCGGGGCTGATCAGTTCTCCCATGGTGATGGTGGTGGCGCTGACAGCGCTCAGTTCCTTCGTGGTCCCGGGGCTGTTTCAGGAAGTGACCGTCCTGCGCTTTGCTTTCATTCTCATCGGCGGGATGCTGGGCGTTTTCGGCATTGCTCTGGGACTGGCTGTGATGGGGCTGAACCTTTGCTCGGTCAACGCTTACGGGATCCCTGCCATGGCACCGCAGTCGCCTTTTCAGCTGTTTGCCATGCGGGACGTGCTGTTTCGTGCCGGCTGGAAACGGCTGGGTCGGAAAAAACTGCAGATCTATGATTTCCCCGGTGCCGAAGCCGATCGAGAAGGGAGGGGACGTCAATGAACCGCCGTGCGCAGATCAGTCCCTGGCAGGCAGCCGTCCTGCTGTTTTCCGGCAGGATGCTTTCTTTTTTCCTGTCGCCCGCCGGCTCGGCAAGACCAAGCCCGATCACTTTTTGCCTGCTGCTTTTGCCGGCGGCGGTACTCGGCGGGATGCTTGTTCTGCCGGCCTGCTGCCTTTTGAAAAACTATCCCGGGCAGGACCTTCTGTCCGCCGCTGCCATTCGCTGGGGAAAGACCGCAAAACTGCTTTCTCTTTCCTTTTTCCTTCTGGCGCAGGCGGTAACGGTCCAGACGGTCAGCGCTTTTTCGTCCTTTCTCAACGCCAGCGCCTATCCCGAAGCATCCCCCTGGCTGTTCATCCTGCTTTTAACGGCGGCAGCAGCTTATGGGGCCTATATGGGACATGAGCCGGTGGCACGATTCGGGTCCTTTGTGTTTGCCGCGCTGACAGCGTCTCTGTTCTTTGTGGCGCTGCAGCTGATCCCGCAGCTGCAATGGGAAAGCGTTCTTCCGCCCGCATACGACACCGCCAAGGAGGTGATCGGTCTGCTGATCTCGCTGACCGCCGGGAACGCCGAACTGGCGGTCCTCTTGTTTTTGCTGCCGACCGTCTGTGAAAAGGCGGGTTCCGTTTACAGCAGATGGTGCCTTCTGTGGGTCCCGGCTATGGCGGGAGCGGTGCTGTTCACCGCGGCGGCGCTGGGCGATTATGCGGATACCCAGCGCTTTCCTTTTTTCACCGTGACCAAAATCGCCGGCACGACGCTGTTTCAGCGGCTGGACAGCCTGCACATCGCGTTGTGGGTCTTTTTGGCGGTGATCCGTCTGGCTTTGTTTCTGCAGATGTCCTCCGCTTGCTTAAAACAGCTGCTCGGACCAAAATGCCGATCCTATACCGTTTGGATCTCGGCGGGGCTGTCCGCTGCGGCGGCGGGGATCCTTTCGTCTCACGGAAAAGGACTGACAACACTGTCGTCGGTCCTTTCCGGCGGACTGCCGATCCTTTTCTGCTGCTTTTTCCTGCCGCTTTTGCTGTTGCTGTTTGGAAGAAAAGGAGGCGGTATAAAATGAAAAAGATCGGACTTTTTATACTATTTCTGCTGTTTTTGCCCGGATGTATGGGTCCGGTGCAGCTGAACGAGCGGGCCATCGTGCAGGCGGCGGCCATCGATACCGCAGCGGAAGGCTATCTGCTCACTTTGCAGCTGTTCGACCCCGAAAGCGCTTCGGGCGACGCCACCTCCGGCGGAAAGATCCTCTCCTGCGAAGGACGTACCGTTTACGAAGCGGTGCGGCAGGCATCGATGCGCTCGGGACAGGAGCTGTTTTTCGGTCATACCAAGCTGATCGTTTTGGGCGAAGATGTGGCGAAAAACGGGATCTCGGAGGCGGTCTCCTATTTTAACGGGCAGACCGGCTCCCGTCCCAATATCGATATTTTGCTGGCAGCCGGTAAGGCGGCCGACCTGTTTGAGCAGCCGCTGGACAGCACCATCCTGCCGGTCTTGTCCACCCGCATGCTTTTGGAGGACTATCGGGACAACGGCCGGTTGGTCCGCACCCAGCTGCGGGGGCTTGCGGGGTCGCTGGAGGATCCGGCGGCAGGGGCGTATCTGCCCATCGCTGCCCGGACCGGTTCCGGTTCGGATGGCATTGGCATCGTCGGCACCGCTTTGCTTTGCGAGGACACCCTGTCCGGACTGATGACACCGGAGGAGACCCGCGGGCTTTTGTGGATCTTAAACGAGATGGGCAAAACCGGTCTGTCGGTGGAGGAAGGGGAGCAGATCGCTCTGTTTCAGGTGGTCTCGGCAAACACGAGGATAAAAACCGACCTGCAGCAGGGCAGTCCTAAATTGCAGCTGACCGTGACCTGCACCCTCAGCATCGAAGAGGAATCGGCCGCCGCAGGGGGAGAGCCTTTGTCTGCGCGCATCGAAAGATACGAAGAAGAGCTGACCCGCCAGATCGAAAGCTCGGTGGATGCGGCGATGGAAAAGCTGCAGACCTTCCGCTGCGATGCCGCGGGCTTTTGCGACCGGTTCCGGCAGCGATACCCTTCGTGGTGGAAGGAAAACGGGAAACGGTGGGGAGAATACTTTTCGGCGGCGGATCACGAGACCACGGTCACCTGCCGCATAGCACGGGGCGGCAGCGCGCTGGAATAAATGTTACGGAACTTTAAATTTTGGATAAAATTCACCCAAAGACTTGATTTTTCCGGGAAAATAGATACAATGAGTTTAGCACTCAAATGAAAAGAGTGCCAAAACCGTTTACTATGCATTTTACGATACAGGAGGAGAATCTTATGACAATCAAACCTTTGGCTGACCGTGTTGTTATCAAGATGGTCGAGGCAGAAGAGACGACCAAGAGCGGCATCATCCT
>JAFQTW010000051.1 GCA_017408855.1 Oscillospiraceae bacterium
AGCGGCGCAACTCAAAAGACGAAAGCCATGCCCGCAGGCAGCACGATCAGGAAGATCGCCGAAAAGGCGTATCTCTGCCAGGATGAAACGTGGGTCACACGGCGCACGCCGAAACCGATCGAGGATTCGCACCCGCGCTATCACTACGTTTACGGCTTCGGCGACAAGGGGCTTGACGTATCTGTAGAATACGGCGTGACCATCGCTTACAACGACGTCAAGGACGCTGACGCGGGTTTTCATTTAAGATACCTTTATACGGGCTCCGATGTCGAAACACCGTAATACTTCGGGGGCGGACAAGTTCCGCCCCCGTTTGCTTTCTATTGAGGAGGGTTGTAAATTGCTAAAGAGATTGCTTATTATTGAGGAAATCAATCGTGCTAATGTAGCGGCTGTTTTTGGTGATGTGTTCCAGTTGCTATGTTAAGCGGCCTCGGTCTGCAGGACATACAGATTCGTTTACTTCCGGCTGAAACAATGTACAAGCACTACATCGAAAACACGAAGATGGATATCAGCATTTTGCAGTTATAATCCTATGAAGCAAAACAGCCCCTACTACTCAAGCGGTAGTAAGGGCTGTTTTTTCACGCTGAAACTATTCTTTTTGACAATGAAACTTTTCTCCTACAATGAAACTTTTCTCCTACAATGAAACTAATCTCGGTCACAATGAAATTATTCTTTTGAGAAAAGTTTCATTGTGAATTTCCGCATCGCTGCAAGGTGTCAAAACACCCCTAAAAAGCATCGAAATGAGTGCCGGAGGATAAGATAATGAAACTATTCTTTTTTGCCACATAGCCCCAAAGCCTTGTGTTACAGGCAATTTTGATAAAAAGAAAAGAACGAAAGTTGCAATACCAATGGTATCAAAACTTTCGTTCTTATTTGGTTGCGGAGGCAGAAACGAACCTACGACCGTTCGGGTTGCGGTGCCCGAAAAAATCTTCGCGCTGCTCGCTCAGCTTGATTTTTTCGACCGCTGCCCCTGCTCGGGCTTCCTGTTTCGTCCGCAGGACGCGGTCGCCCTCGCAGCAGGTTATTCGCCCGCGGGCTCATAACCCTCGGGGATAGACCGATTCAGCTTAACAGCAAAAAGAAAGCAGCCGCATCAGCGACTGCTTTTCTTTTGGTTGCGGAGGCAGGATTTGAACCTACGACCTTCGGGTTATGAGCCCGACGAGCTACCGAACTGCTCCACTCCGCGATATATGCACTTTTCTTGGTGCCTATTTACTATACAATATTTTACGCAGGATGTCAAGACTTATTCCGTTTTTCCGGAAAAAACTTTTGTTATTTACCGATTATTTACTCTTTTTTCACAGCAAATGCTGTTCAATCACCGACGGATGTCGTATACTAAAGACAGCCTAAAAAAGTGAGGAATACCATGAGCATGACCTTTGAACAAATCAAAAATGACCCTTCGGTCAACATTTATATCCAGCAGGCGGATGACGCCATGAAAGCCTACGGCTATACCGAGCACAGCTTTGCCCATGTGACCCGTGCGGCGCAGGTCGCCAGCCAGATCCTTCTGACCTTCGGGCAGGACGAAAGACAGGCGGAGCTGGCACGGATCGCCGCTTACCTGCACGACATCGGCAACGGCATCAACCGGCAGGACCACGCCCAAAGCGGCGCGATCATGGCCTTTCAGCTGCTGAACAATATGGGGATGCCCGCCCAGGAGATCGCCCAGATCGTGGCAGCCATCGGCAACCACGACGAATCCTCGTCGGTGCCGGTCAATGCGGTGGCAGCAGCGCTGATCTTAGCGGACAAGACTGATGTGCGGCGCTCACGGGTGCGCAACCGCAGCGAGATCACCTTCGATATCCACGACCGGGTCAACTACGCGGTGGAAAAAGCGGAGCTTCGGCTGGACGGCGAAGAAAAGACCGTGACCCTCGATCTGACCATCGATACCGAGATCTGCCCGGTAATGGAATACTTCGAGATCTTCCTCGGACGAATGATCCTCTGCCAGCGTGCCGCAGGATTTTTCGGCGCCCGCTTCTGTCTCGTGACCAACGGGCTGAAAGTGATGTAGCGATAGCAAAAAGCCATCCCATTGGGATGGCTTTTTTGTTTGCCGATCAAGAGCGGCTGGTCCGCTTCTGCGCCAGCGTCAGAGCGATGCCGAACAGCACCGCCGAGCCCAGCACGGTGAAGATGCCGGAAGAAGTGCCGCCGGTGGAAGGATTGTCCTTGTCCGCCGGAGGGTTTTCCGTGTCATCGCCGCTTTCCGGCTGATAGCCGGTAACGGCAGTGCCGTTGGGGATCTTCTGATCGCTGATCACATAGGTCCCCAGCGCTTTTGTGGGGACGGTCAGGGTCCCGTCGCCGTTGTCGGTAAAGCGCAGGGAATAAAGCACCCCGTCCAGATAGCGGTAGAGGCAGACTGTTTCATCCGCAAAGAGGGAAGCATCCAAAGTCAGCTGACCGGAAAAATCAAAGGAAGGCTTTCCGATAAAGCGGAAAAAGGAAAAATCCGCCTCGGGCCACTGCTCCGAGATCGCCTTGATGTCGGCGGTGGACAGGGCGAAGTTCACCGCCGGAGAAGAGAGAAGGCGAACATCAAACTGCCAGCCGTCCCCGACGAAAGAGGCGGGAGCGCTGCCGGTAATGCTTTCGATTTTGGAAAGCTGCGCCCCGGTCAAAACCGGAGCCGCCGGGTCGATGCGGGTCACTTCGCCGAGAGACTCCTCTTCGGCAGCAGGATAGCCCACCTTCCAGCGAAGGTCCAGCCGGGACAGGGCAGCGCCCTTTTTGTCCCGCAGGGTCACCCGGGCGGAGACGGTCACCGGTTCGGCGGAAGAGACTGCCGCGCCGGTAAGACTCAGCACCATCTGCCGACCGCTTTCCAGATAGCCCGCCTCGGCCATCGCCCCTTTGCCGGACGAAACCGTTACGGTCAGATCATACTGTTCCATATCCCCGTGGGTCAAAGGGCGGCTCACCCCGTTTTCCTCCAGAAAGAGGGGAAAACGGTATTCTGTTTCGGGGACCAGAAGCGCGTCCTGTAAGGAAAGTCCGTCCTCGTCGCCCACCGTCAAAGCCAAAGATGTATTTTTCTCCGATGCAAAAGCCGATGCTGTCATGCCCAGCGACATCACTGCCGCCAGCAGGAAAGAAAAGAGCTTTTTCATTTGGTTCCTCCTAAGGTTTTTGACCGGATGGTCCGCAAAAAAGCATACCAAAAGAAAAACGCGCCGGCAATGCAAAAGTGTTGCCAGCGCAGAAAGATTTTGGCTTTACAGTCCCTGCCAGAGACAGCGGGTCAGGTCCACCCGTCCGCTTTTGAGAAAGGGGACCTCTTCGGCTCGGAGCAGCTGCGGCTGCTGCGGCCAGTGGGGCGCGCACCGCCCTGCAGAATTGACCACCCGATGGCAGGGGAGACCTTCGGGCGCGTAGCGCATGGCCCGCCCCACCAGACGGCTGTGACCGGGATGCCCCAGCATCTTTGCCAGTTCGCCGTAGGTGGTCACACTGCCGCAGGGGATCTCCTGCACCAAAGCCCAGACCTGTTCGAAAAAATCTTCCTGCCGCATACCGCACCTTCTTTCGCCATTTCTGCTTTCAGTGTAGCCGATGGAGGAAAATTGTCAAGATTTGTGTGATTTGGTTGGACAGCCCCATGGCTTTATGGTATACTGTCAGCGGAAAAACATCTCTGAGAGGAGCTTTTATCATGGATTATAAACTGCTGGTGCTGGACATCGACGGCACTTTGACCAACTCGAAAAAAGAGATCACCCCCCGCGTGTTTGATGCGCTCAAAAAAGCGCAGGAAAAGGGCGTTAAGATCGTCCTCGCTTCCGGCAGACCCACCTACGGTATCGTGCCGGTGGCAAAACAGCTGGAACTGGAGAAAAACGGCGGCTACATCCTGTCCTTTAACGGCGGCAAGATCATCAACGCCGAGACCAACGAGGTCATCTACCAAAAGACCCTGCCCGAAGAGATGCCCGCTTTGCTGTACGATCTGGCGCAGGAGTACAAGGTCAACATCATGACCTATCTGGACGAGACCATCATCACCCCCAAAGCCGAGGACAAATATGTGGAGATCGAGTCCCGCATCAACAAGATGCAGGTCCGTCAGGTGGAGGATTTCAAATCCTTCGTCAACTTCCCGGTGACCAAATGTCTGATGGTAGAGGACGGCGACTATCTGGCCGGGGTGGAACAGAAGGTCAAAGCGAGAGTGGGCGAGACCCTGTCGGTACTGCGTTCCGAGCCCTTTTTCCTCGAAGTGATGCCCAAAAACATCGACAAAGCCTATTCTCTCGGCAAGCTGCTGGAGCATATGGGTCTGACCAAAGAAGAGATGATCGCCTGCGGCGACGGCTTTAACGACCGCTCGATGATCGAGTTTGCCGGTCTTGGCGTAGCCATGGCCAACGCGCAGGAGCCGGTCAAAGCGGTAGCGGATCTGGTTACCGTTTCCAACGACGAGGACGGCGTTGCCGTTGTTGTGGAAGAGTACATCCTGAACAAATAAGGAGCGGCTATGAAAGAGAAAAAGCTGGTCGTCTTTGATATGGACGGCACCTTAAACCGCATCGAGCTGTTCATCATCCCCACCTACAAAGAGGTGCTGCGCAAATTCGCCGACACCGAGGTGGATGACGATACCGTCCTGAGCTTAATGGGCTGCGTGGACGAGGACATCTATCAGGGACTTTTGCCCGGCGCGCCGATGGAGCGCTTTGAAGAGTTTATGAAATTGACGGTAGAAGCGGAGTTCCGCAACATCGATTTGTACCACGGCGCCTTCGACGGCGTTTTGGAAATGATCCGCCAGCTCAACGAAGAAGGCTACATCCTGGCGGTCTGCACCAACGGTACCAACGGCTATGCCCGAAAGATCGTGCAGGCGCTGGAGATCGCCCCCTATTTTACCTGGGTGCAGGGCGCCGAGCCGGGATGCACCAAGTCCGAGACCCTCAAAATGGTCATGGACCGCATCCGCCCCGATAAAACGGTGATGGTGGGCGACCGCCACCACGATATGCAGGCGGCAAGAGACAACGGTCTTCCCTTTGTGGGCTGCCAGTATTGGCGGATGCCCCACGAGGTGGAGGAGGCGGACATCAAGGTCAGCCGCCCGTCCCAGATCATTGCCGCAGTCAAAGCACTGATCGGATAAACCAAAAAAGAAAAGCCATCCTTGGGCGGATGGCTTTTTTTATTCCTTTTTGTTTTTGATCGCGTCAATGAGCAGCCCGGTGCAGACCGCCAACGCAATGCAGAGAGCGGCGGGTCGCCGCAGCCGTGTCGCGGGCAGGGACTTTCTGATGTCGCTAACGATAACCCGCGGCGGCGGGTCTGACCGCCGCCCCTGCGGCCGGACTTTAGATATCCATGGCAGTAGCGGTACGAGCATTGCGGCAGCTCGTTGGAGCGGAGATGCTCCGCAAAGCCAGCGGGCGCTGCCCGCTATTTGCGGCCCTCGGAGAAAAAGACGTGACAGCCAAAGGGGGAAAAGTGCAGCCCCGAAACTTCGGCAGCGGTCACATAGTACGAGGTCTCGTAGTAAAGCGGGATGGCAATGCCGGACTGAACCAGACTTTTTTCCGCCGACAGATAGGAGGCTGCCGAGTAAGCGGCAGTGGCGGACCGGTTGGCCTGGGTCATCTGCAGATTCAGCTGACTGTCCTCCCATCCGGTCAGCGAGCCGGCGCCGAACAGCTGGGTCAAAATCGCTTCGGGACTGTCGTAAGCCGCCTTGACCGGACAAAGGGCCAGATCATAGTCTCTGGCGGCAATGCGGCTTTGTAAGGTCGGCAGATCCAAAGGCTCGATGTTGACGAAAACACCCAGCGTCTCGTGCCATTGCTTTTGCAGCTGACTGAGCATCATCGGGATGCCCTCGGTGTCGGGGCAGATGAGGGTCAAAGACGGGTCCTCTTTGTATTGCAGCTGCTTGAGTGCGATCTGATAAAGCTGCGTGGGGGTGTAGTCGGTCTCAATGCCGATGGTCCTCTCATCGGATAAAGAGCGGTAGCTGCTGCCGGACAGGGTGATGACCGGCGGGACCAGTCCCCGTGCCAGCCGCTGATTGTCCTGCAGATATCCGCTGAGATCTCCACGGACCACCGCAGCGGAAAGCGCCTGCCGCATGGACAGATTGGCGAGCGCCTCGTGATCGGTGTTGGGTAGAATGGTCCAAAGGATGTTGGAAAAGGAAACGGTGGAGAACTCTTCCGGATCCAGTGTTTTCAGCTCGGAAAAGGATACCGCCGCCGCGTCTACCGCGCCGTCGGTCAAGCGGGTCAGATCCGCCTCCGACTGAATATACAGGCGAAACGCCGAGGGGATGACCGCATCCTCACCGTGGTAATCGCCGTTTTTCTTCATGTGGATGTAGTCCTTTTCCCGCCAGGAGGAAATGTAAAAGGGTCCGTTGTAAAGAAGGTATTGGTAGCTGATGCCGTATTTTCCCCGGGCGGCGGTAAAGTACGCCTCGTTGCAGGGCATGGCACCGGCGGTGGTCAAAAGGGAAAGAAAATCGGGGTTCGCCCATGCCAGCTTAAACTGAACGGTTTTTTCGTCCGGCGCAAAAACCCCCAGATTTCTTCGGTCGGTGGTGCCGTTCAAAACGTTTTCCGCCCCCTGGATGCAGAGAAAATCCGATGCGGTGGGGGAATGGGTGTCCGGATCCAGCAGCCGGCGAAAGGCGAAGAGAAAGTCGTAGGCGGTCACCGGCGTTTCTCCGTCGGACCAGAGCATATCATCCCGAAGAGTAAAAGTGTAGGTCAGCTTGTCTTTGGAAACGGTGTACCGTTCCGCTGCCGCCGGGACCGGAGCGCCGTCGGCGCCCTTTTTCATCAGCCCCTCCATCACGTTGAGCAAAATCAGCTGCTGATCGTCGGAAGAAGCGGTCTGCGGATCAAGAGAGGAGGGCTCGGAAAAGATGTCAAAACGAAAGACCTTGCCGGCGGTGTCGTCACCGCATCCGGAAAACAGGCTCAGACAAAGGGCGAACAGGACCGCCAGAGCCAAAATGCGCTTTTTCATCTTTCTCCTCCTTTCTGACAGGTCATTCTATTATTATATCGGATTTGGCGGCAGAAAAAAAGCCGCGGCGTAAAATGTTCGTGAACAGGCGATGAACCTCAGATGAGTTTTGCCAAAAGCCAGGTCAGACCGTATAAAACCGGCTGATGCACCAGATAGATCAAAAGACTGTGCCGCCCCAAAAAGCCAAGGGCGGGCAGACGGCTGCGGGAAAGAGCGGGATTTTCTTTTGCCGACTGCAGAAGCTTGCCCAAAAAGGCGCCGCACAAAAAGAGCATCAGCCAGGGCAGGATGGGATAGTAATCGCTGGAAGTAAAACCGGGGAAGGGAAATCCCAAAATGGTGCTGAGCCATCCGCTGTACAAAAAGCGGGGCAGCGGATGCTGTCCGAAAAACCAGACCGTTCCGGAAGAAACGGGGAAGAAACAGACGAACAGGAAAAGACATCCCAAAGCGCCCCAAACCGGCGGGATGCGGTCGGTGAGCGGGCAAAAAAGCGGAAAGAGAAGCATGGCGCATCCGAGAAAATGCAGCACGCCGAACCAGGCCGGCGCCGGCGCGGTGAAAGCGGTTACCAGAAAGACCGCCGTCGCTGCCAAAAGGCATTTGATGCCCCGGCGGAAATTGCTGCGGGAAAAAAGGCTCACGCATCCGGAAAGGGTGATGAACAGCGCGCCGATGCTGTTCTGCCAGATCACCACCGGACGGGAATACAGCGGGAAAGAGATCCCCGCAAACACCACCAGATCATAGAGAAAATGGTACAGCACCATCATCACGATGGCAGCGCCTCGCAGCTCGTCGAGAAAAGGATAGCGGCGGGGTCGGACCGCGGTTTGTGTCATGTTGCCCCTCCTTTCGCGGGATCTTCTTTCAGCATACCTGTTTCGGGGCTTTTTGTAAAGAAAAGCGGTCTCTTTTGTCGAAGGAAAAAACGAACCTGCGTTCCTTTTTTCTGCGGTTAAGGTTGTAGAAACCGCCTTTTTTTGTTATACTAAACCATATATGGGATAAGAGCGAAGCCTTCCGGACACAATAGCAGAAAAAACGGGAGGCATCCAAATGGAAGAAGAGAAACAGAACCGTTCGGAAAACAGCGACGCGGTCTTTCAGGACGGCGCTGTCACCACCCAGACCCGGGGCAAACACACCATCCACTGCCTGACGGTGATCGGGCAGATCGAGGGGCATTACATTCTGCCGGCACAGAACAAGACCACCAAATACGAACACGTCATCCCGCAGCTGGTGGCCATCGAGCAGGACCCGGATATCGAAGGGCTGATCATGATCCTCAACACCGTAGGCGGCGATGTGGAAGCGGGTCTTGCCATCGCCGAGCTGGTGGCGACCATGAAAACGCCGGTGGTCTCGCTGGTTTTGGGCGGCGGACATTCCATCGGCGTACCGCTGGCCTGCAGCGCGGCTTACTCCTTTATCGCGCCGTCGGCCACCATGACCATCCATCCGGTGCGGATGAGCGGCCTTGTGCTGGGGGTCCCCCAGACCTTATCCTATTTTGACAAAATGCAGGAGCGGATCGTCCGCTTTGTTACCGACAATTCCGCCGTTTCGCCCGACCGTTTTCGTCAGCTGATGATGAACACCGGCGAGCTGGTCATGGATGTGGGAACCGTTCTCGACGGCGAAAAGGCCGTGCGCGAAGGGCTCATCGATGAGCTGGGCGGTCTTTCGCAGGCGGTGGAAAAGCTCTTTTCCATGATCGAAGAAAGAGCGCCCAAACCCCGCAAAGAGGGGGAAAAAGCATGATCCTGCATACCGTCATCGACCCCATGGAAGTGATGGGCACCGTGCCGCCGCAGTTTGTCTGGAAAAAGATCGACGGCGGCCTTTTGCAGATCCGCAAAGATATGACCGGCGGCGAAACCGTCGAGCGGATCTTTTCCACCGACCCGGCGGTCTATCTGAAAAAAGCGTATCAGCCGGGCGTGGGTGTTTTTCGGGAAAAAAGACGGTAGAGAAAAACGGCTTTATGCCGTTTACATAAGAGAGAAACTGCGAAAACCGCAACAACATGGAGGGGACTTTATGAGTTATTTGGACGCCATCGTACAGGGCATCGTGCAGGGGCTGACCGAGTTTTTGCCGGTCTCCAGCTCGGGACATTTGTCCCTGTATCAGCATTTCACCGGACAGTCCGGCGAAGCGGCAGGGCTTTTTTCCATTCTGCTGCATCTGGGAACGCTGCTGGCGGTGCTCATCGCCTTTTGGGATACCATCTGGCAGCTGATCTTAGAGGCGTTTCGCATGATCGGTGACCTGTTCACCGGAAAATTCAGCTTTAAAACCAACGACCCGCAGCGGCGGATGATCTTTATGCTGTTCGTGGCGCTTTTGCCGCTTTTGGTCTTTGTGCTGATCAAAGACTGGTACACCGCTTTGGCGGCGGACAACGACATCATCGTGGAAGGCATTTGCTTTTTGATCACCGCGGCGCTTTTGTACATGGCGGACCATCTGACCCCCGGTCACCGCACCGCCAAAAATATGCGCTATCGGGATGCTGTTTTGATCGGCACCCTGCAGGGCATCGCGCCGCTGCCCGGTGTCAGCCGCTCCGGCTCCACCATCTCGGCAGGTATTTTCGCCGGTCTCGACCGGGAATTCGCGGTTGCCTTCTCCTTTATCCTGGGCGTTCCCGCCGTGTTGGGCGCCAACATCTTCGAGGTAAAGGACGCTTTGGAAACCGGTCTGCAGCTGGATCTTCTTCCGGCGCTGGTGGGAATGACCGTTGCCTGCGTGGTGGGCATCGCCTCCATCGCGCTGGTGCGCAAACTGGCACGGTCGGGCAACTTTAAATGGTTCACCTGGTACACCGCCCTTTTGGGAGCGGGTACGGTGATCATCGGTATCGCAGAAAAATTCGTCGGATAGTCCGGCGGTAACCTAGATCAAGGGAGGTCACAACGTGGCGGCAAGCAAAAAAACCACAACGACCAAAAAAAGCAGCACGAGCAAGAAGACGTCTTCTTCCGCCGCTGCGACAAAACGCACAGGCTCACGCAAAACCATCGCGGAACAGATCCGCGAGCAGGAAGAAGCCCGCAGCCGCCGTCAGCTGATCGCTGTGGTGCTGTTTGCGGTGGGCGTCTTTTTCGCGGCAGTATCCTTCATCCCCGGCGAGGGACTGTGGGGATGGCTGCGCACCGCGCTGTTCGGACTCTTCGGCTGGTGCGCCTATCTGATCGCGCCTGCCCTTTTGTACATAGCGGTCATGGCGACCATGGACCGTCCCATCGGCTCGATCAAGCATAAAGTATGGCAGATCATCGTGCTTATCGCCCTGTTCTGCGGCGCCGCACAGATCTTTTCCAACACCGCGCTGGATGCGGAAGGCTTTTTCCCGGGCATCGAGCAGCTGTTTTTAAACGGCATGGAGAAAAAAGGCGGCGGCGTTCTGGCCGGCGTCATCGGTATCCCGCTGCTTTCCTTCGGAAAGGTGCCTGCCGCCATCACCATCGTGCTTTTGATCTTTACCTTTGTGATGCTCATCACCGGCGCGACCTTAAAGGATCTGGCAAAGAGCGCCGCCAAACCGGTGCAGAAGATCTCCGAGACCTACGTGGAAAAACAGGAGGAGCGCCGCCGCCCCGCCTTCAATATCGATGTGCCTTTGGATGACTATCCGCTGCCGCCCCATCCGGTGCGGGCAGAGACCTCTCCCGAGGCCAAAGAGATGACGAGAAAAGCCAAAGAAAAACTGATGGCCGCCGCGGAAAACGGTCAGAAAGCCGCTCTGGCTGCGGAAAAGACCCCGCAGCCTGCCGACCTGCCGGCGCCCGCGCTGGATGATCTGGTGGGCAAGGTGGCAAAAAGCATCATGAAAGCCGGCTCCGACACACCCGCTGCCGAAACGCCGGCAGAACCGGTTCCCGAGCCGACTGCGGAGCCCCCCAAAGAAAAGATCATCCCCGACCAAAAGATCGTGGAAGAGCTGGAGCAGAACAAAGAGCTGCCCGCCACCGAAAGCTACATCTTCCCGCCGGTTTACCTGCTCAACGAGGGCAAAGCCCCCAACAGCCAGGATCTGGGCGAGGAGCTCAAGGCCAACGCGCAGCTTTTGGTGGATACCCTCGCCAGCTTTGGCGTGCAGACGAGAGTCATCGACATTGCCCGGGGTCCTTCGGTCACCCGATACGAGCTGCAGCCCTCTGCCGGCGTTAAGATCAGCCGCATCACCGGTCTTGCGGACGATATCGCTCTTAATCTTGCCACCAGCGGCGTCCGTATCGAAGCGCCCATCCCCAACAAGGCGGCGGTGGGCATCGAGGTTCCCAACCGGCAGACCAGTATTGTCCCCATCCGCGATATCGTGGATACCGAAAAATTCCGCGAAGCCAAAAGCGGCGTGACCATGTGTCTGGGCAAAGACATCGGCGGCGACGTGATCGTGGCCGACATCGCCAAGATGCCCCATATGCTCATCGCCGGCGCCACCGGCTCCGGTAAATCGGTCTGCATCAACTCCATCATCATGAGCATCCTCTACAAATCCTCTCCCGAGGACGTGCGCCTTCTGATGGTCGACCCCAAAGTGGTCGAGCTGGGTGTCTACAACGGCATCCCCCATCTGCTGGTCCCGGTGGTCACCGACCCGAGAAAAGCCGCCGGCGCCCTCAACTGGGCGGTCAACGAGATGCTGGGCAGATATAAGCTCTTTGCGGACAATCAGGTCCGCGACATTGCCGGCTATAACCGCCTCGTGCAGGAACAGCCGGAACGCAATCTCACCAAAATGCCGCAGATCGTCATCATCATCGACGAGCTGGCCGACCTGATGATCGCGGCGCAGAACGAGGTGGAGGATGCCATCTGCCGTCTGGCACAGATGGCCCGTGCCGCCGGCATGCACCTTGTCATCGCCACCCAGCGCCCCTCGGTGGATGTTATCACCGGCGTCATCAAAGCCAACATCCCCAGCCGGATCGCCTTTGCGGTCTCCTCTCAGGTGGACTCCAGAACCATCCTCGACTCCGGCGGCGCCGAAAAGCTGCTGGGTAAGGGCGATATGCTCTTCTTCCCGGTAGGCGCCTCCAAGCCCACCCGAATCCAGGGCTGCTTTGTCAGCGACAAAGAGGTGGAAAAGGTCGTTGCCTTTATCAAAGGCTCCCAGACCGCCGAGTATGACGATCAGATCCTCGAAGAGATCGAACGTCAGGCGGCAGCCGCCGAAAAGGGAAGCGGCTCCGGCTCCGGCGGCGGTTTCGACGCCGAGGACGAGATGCTGCCTGCCGCCATCGAATGTGTCATCGAAACGGGACAGGCCTCGACCTCTCTGCTGCAGAGAAAGCTCAAGCTGGGCTACGCCCGCGCCGCCCGCATCGTGGACGAGATGGAAGCGCGGGGCATCGTAGGACCCTTCGAGGGCAGTAAGCCCCGCCAGGTCCTCATTTCCCGCCAGCAGTGGATCGAAATGAAAATGCAGCAGGACGGCTCCGGTGCCGACCTGCAGGAATAATCCGCAACCGCAGCTGCCCCCGCTTTCCGGCGAGGGCAGTCTTTCGCTCAAAAGCGAAGAAAGGACTCCCATGAACCGATTTTTACCCATCAACCGAGAGGACATGGCCGAGCGCGGCTGGGATGAGCTGGATTTCGTGCTCATTTCCGCCGACGCCTATGTGGACCATCCCAGCTTTGGCGCGGCGATCATCGCCCGTGTGCTGGAGGCGAAGGGTCACCGGGTGGGCATCATCGCCCAGCCCGACTGGCACCGGGACGAGAGTTTTTTAAAGCTGGGCGTGCCCCGTCTGGGCTTTATGATCTCCGGCGGCAACATCGACTCGATGGTCGCCCACTACACCGCCGCCAAACGCCGCCGCAGCGAGGATGAGTACAGTCCCGGCGGCAAAGCGGGATTTCGCCCCGACCGCCCCACCATCGTTTACAGTAAGATCTTAAAACGCATCTGCCCCGACAAGCCGGTGATCATCGGCGGACTGGAAGCTTCGCTGCGCCGCTTTGCCCACTACGACTACTGGGACGATACCGTCCGCCCCTCGGTACTGGCCGAGTCCGGCGCCGACCTTCTGTCCTATGGCATGGGCGAAAACCAGACCATCGAGATCGCCGCCCGCTTAGCCGCCGGCGAGCCCATCGAAGATCTTACCGATATCCGCGGCACCTGCTATATGGCGGACACAGCGCCGGCGGTAGCCGGTTCCGTTTCCTGCGCTTCCTACGAAAAGGTGGCGGAGGATAAGACCGCCTATGCCCGTGCCTTTAAGATCCAGTACGAGGAGCACGACGCCGTTTACGGCAGGACCATCATCCAAAAGCACGGCGAGCGTTTTCTGGTGCAGAATCCGCCCATGCCGCCCCTCGAACAGCAGGAGCTGGACTGGGTCTGGTCGCTGCCCTTTGCCCGCTACTACCACCCCTCTTACGAAAAGGACGGCGGCGTTCCCGCCATCGAAGAGGTGGAGTTTTCCATCATGCATAACCGCGGCTGCTTTGGCGCCTGCAACTTCTGCTCCATCGCCACCCATCAGGGGCGGCGCATCACCTGCCGCAGCGAGGAATCGGTGCTGGCAGAAGCCAAAGCCATGACCGAAAATCCCCGCTTTAAGGGATACATCCACGACGTAGGCGGTCCCACCGCCAACTTCAGGCAGCCCTCCTGTCAGCTGCAGCTGGAAAAGGGACTGTGCCGCGGCAGAAAATGTCTGGCGCCGTCGCCCTGTAAAAATCTGCAGGCGGACCATACGGAGTATCTGCAGCTTTTGCGGAAACTGCGCGCGCTGCCCAAGGTGAAAAAGGTCTTTATCCGCTCCGGCATCCGCTTCGACTATCTGCTCGAGGACCGGGACGACAGCTTTTTCAAAGAGCTGGTGGAGCATCATGTGTCCGGGCAGCTGAAAGTAGCTCCCGAGCATTGCTCGGCAGCGGTGCTGGACAAAATGGGCAAGCCCCACATCGAGACCTTTAACCGCTTTACCAAAGAGTTTTACCGCATCACCAAAGAGGTGGGCAAAGAGCAGTATCTGGTGCCCTACCTCATGTCCTCCCATCCGGGCTCGACCCTCAAGGATGCGGTGACCCTCGCGGTGTACTTAAAGAAAAACCGCATCCGCCCCGAGCAGGTGCAGGACTTTTATCCCACCCCCGGCACCGTTTCCACCTGTATGTTCTACACCGGCATCGACCCGCTTACCGGCAAGGAAGTGTTCGTCCCCAAAACGCCCAGGGAAAAGGCGATGCAGCGGGCCCTTCTGCAGTATTATAAGCCGGAGATGAAGCTCCAGATCATCGAGGCGCTGAAAGCGGCGGGACGGACCGACCTCATCGGAAACGGTCCCGACTGTCTCGTTTCCGGCGACGGAAAAGGGGAAAGAACTGCCCAAAACGGCAGAAATAACGGCAAAAAACCGCCGAAAAATCAAAAAAACAGCGAAAAAAACAGCCGTTCCCCCCGGGGGACAGACCGCCCGAACCGCAAAGGCGGGAAAAACGATCCCCGCAGAGGAGGAAAACATAAGTGACACATCAAAACCCGTTAAAGCTCGTGATGAAGCTTTTGGACAAACTGCCCACCTGGCTGGTGCTGCTGCTCTCTCTTCTGGTGATGAGCGTGCTGACCCTGTACAGTCTGGGTATTATGGGGTGGCTGCCCTTCGACCTGCCGGGACTTGAGAGCATGACAAATATGGTCGGCACCACCGTTTTGGGGGACGAGCCTTCCGCCCCCGACAGTCAGCCTCCGCAGGAGGAACCCCCGACCGAGCCTTCGACCGATTTTTGTCAGGTCCATTTCATCGATGTCGGGCAGGGGGACTGCACCCTGATCGTCACCGAAGAAAAAGCGGTGCTCATTGATGCGGGCGAGTACGAATACGGACAGAAGGTCTGTGACTATATCAAAGCGCTGGGCATCAAGCAGCTGGATCTGGTCATCGGCACCCATCCCCACTCCGACCATGTGGGCGGACTGGGTACCGTGCTGGCGCAGATCCGCACCACCGAGCTGATGCTGCCCGAAGTTCCCGACGAGCTGGTGCCCACCACCTCGGTCTACGAACGGCTTTTTGACCGGATGGAAAACCACAATATCGCCGGCGTTATCGCCGAGCCGGGTCTGACCTACGATCTGGGCAGCGGCGCCGTGCTGACGGTGCTGGGTCCCGTTCCCGAAGAGGAGCGGGCCATCCCTTACGAAGGTCTCAACGACTATTCGGTGGTTTGCCGACTGGACTGCGGGGAAAGATCCTTTCTCTTTACCGGCGACATGGAGATTATCGCCGAAGAGGATCTGATGCGTGCCGGTGCCGATCTTTCCGCCGATGTGCTGAAGATGGGTCACCACGGCTCCTCCACCTCTTCCGGCAAAGCCTTTTTAGACGCGGTCTCTCCCGGGATCGGGGTCATTTCCTGCGGAGCGGGCAACGATTACGGGCATCCCCATCGGGAGATCCGGGCTGCCATCGAGGAAAGAAAAATGCAGAGCTTTCGCACCGACCGGCAGGGCAGCATCGTTCTGACCTGTGACGGCAGTTCCATCACCGCCCAGGTGGAGAAAGAGGGGTAAAAGATGATCCGCATCGACCGTCTGGAAGAGTTTTTCGCCGTCTGCGAGGACCGAAACGGCAATCTTTCGCATCTGCCCCGCACCGACCTGCCCGAAACGGTTCGGGAAGGGGACTGCCTCATCCGCACCGAAACCGGCTGGCAGGTGGAGGAAGAAGAGACCGGACAGCGCCGAAAGAGCCTTTCCGAGCGCTTTCGCCGCCTGTTCCAAAGGAAAAACGAAGCATAAAAAAAGACCGACTCAAAGGGCGGCCTCACTTAGGGCTTTATACGCCCGAAAACGCATCTTTTTCCTTAATACTGCGTCAAAGAGCCGTGGTAGGCGTCAGCCTTACCACGGCTCTTTTTCTTGTCTTATGAAAAAATCTATCGCTTTC
>JAFQTW010000052.1 GCA_017408855.1 Oscillospiraceae bacterium
CTGGGTGTGGCGCAGATGGTAGCGCGCTACCTTGGGGTGGTAGAGGCCGTGGGTTCAAGTCCCGTCACTCAGACCAGGAAAAAGGACATGCAAATGCATGTCCTTTTTTCATTTTCAGAAAGTGCGCTTCGGGACGGACCCACGGCATCTTTCGTCATCCCACTTCAAAAAAGGGCACGGAAACAGTTGCTTCCGTGCCTTTTTGTTTTCTTTATATTTTCCCTTACTTGGTCTGTGCGTTATGCTCACGGATGGTCCGGGCGATCTCTTTGTCGTTATAGAAGAAATAGATGAACAGGGCGCAGCCTACGAAGATCATGGCAACCAGGGCAGTCGCCTGTACGCCCTCGGAAGTTGCGGAGCCGGTGCCGTCCACGCCTTTGCCCAAAAGCAGGGCGCAGACTACCACGACGATACTCTGGCACAGCTTGTTGGCAAAGTTTCGTGCGGCAAGGAACATGCCGGCACGGTTCTCGCCGGTCTTGATGCTGTCATACTGAGCCAGATCCGCAAACATCGAAGCGGGGATGATGTTGGTGATGGCGATGGGCATCGCAATGACAAAGCCGATGAGGATCGCAAAGGCCGGTCCGCCAATGAGGCTGATAACGAAGCGGTAGCTGTAAATGGCTCCGTACAGCAGCACATAGGTGATGCACGCACCCAGCAGCAGAGGCTTTTTGCCGACCTTGCGGGCCAGAATATTCACCAGCGGATAGGTACATACGCCAACGCCGATGGAGATCACCGTAACGATGGTGACCCACAGATCCGGCAGCGCCAGCAGGTTGGTGATGTAATAGACCTGTGCGGTATTAAAGAAGGTGAAGGCCACCCACATCACCAGATAGCCGATGGTGATGATGGTGAAGTTTTTGTACTGGAAAATAGCCTTGAGCGCTTCGCCGATGGGCTGGCTGTAAGTTTTGGGGGAGATGAAATCCTTCTCACGGATGGCAAAGGTGGGGATCAGCGCCGCCACGATGCCTGCGGTGCAGCACAGAATAAAGGGGATACGCAGCGCCCAGATCTCCGAAATACCGGCGCCCATGAGAAATCCCTTGGTCATGGAGGTACAGAACACCAGCGCGTTGGAGATAACATAAAGGAGACTGTTGATGGTGTAAAGCATCACGCGCTTGCTGGGTTCCGCCACGATCTCTGCCTGCAGTGCCGAGTGGGGAATGTTATACAGGGTGGAGAACAGGTAGTACAGGATCAGCAGTACGCCGACCCACACAGCGTTGATGAAGCTGGTGCCGTTTATCGGCGGGAAGAAGATCAGCAGGCAGCACAGACCGTAGGGGACAGCGCTCCAGCGCATAAAGGGGATGCGGCGGCCCAGCTTATGGGTGCATTTATCGGTAAGGTTGGCGACCCACGGATCGGTGATGGCATCGACCACGGTGCCGATGCCGCGGATGACTGCCATGATCAGCGCCGCATTGAGAAAGAAACGGGGCAGCGTGGTGTTGGCATTGGTGGGGATAAAGAAGGTCAGCAGATAGGTGGTGACGATGCCGTTGATGATGCCGCGGGCAAAGTCACCCATGCAAAGCGCCACGATCTTGCCGGTAGTCAGTTTTTTCATACGTCAATCTCCTTAGCGATGGTCAGGAATTTTTCGCGCATCAGCGCTTTGAATTTTTCCGGCTCCTCGCCCAGCGGACCGTGGGCGGAGTGCTCGAACCATATGAGCTCCTTGTCCGGCGCTTCGATCGAGTCGTAATAGGCCTGTATCAGCGACGAGGGGGTGTTCTGATCCAGTCTGCCCTGGAAAATGTAGTAAGGCATGGCAAAGGGACCGCAGTCGCGGATAAAGTCATAATGGACGATGGTGGGCCACATCTGCGTCAGGCAGACCTTGTAGCCCTTGGCGGTACCGATCTTCTCCCGCAGGCTCAGCTCGGGCGAAGTGAGAATGGGCAGGACCGTTCCGGAGAAATAGCCGCCCTTTTTGGTGGAGTGCCCGCCGTATTTTTTCAGCAGACTTCGCTGTGCCATCAATCCCTCGAAAACGGGTCGGTACTGTCCGTCCACAGGAGGACCGATCTGCTCAAGTTTGGCGATGTCCTCGGCGCAGCCGGCTTCTTTTGCCTTTTCCAGCGTGTAAGCATAAGACACATTTTCGTTTTTGATTCCGTTGACCACCTGTCCGTAGCCGATATAGCCGGCTACCAGATCGCCATAGCGCTGGCATACCAGTGTTCCCAGCTCAG
The DNA here is from genome assembly GCA_017408855.1 of Oscillospiraceae bacterium. Taxonomy (GTDB): domain Bacteria; phylum Bacillota; class Clostridia; order Oscillospirales; family Ruminococcaceae; genus UBA3818. The sequence continues at coordinate 2,220 of JAFQTW010000052.1, forward strand.
TTCCCCAGCTGCCGCCCAGCAAAAAGATTTTTTTCTTTTGCAGTGTTTCGCACAGATAGGTGATCAGTTCGGCGCAGTCGCTGATCAGCTGTTCCAACGTTAGGGTCTTGGGATCGCAGCCGAAATAGGATCCGCCGGTACCCCGCTGATCCCACGCCACGATGGTGAAGTCGTCCAGCAGGTCCATATGTTTTTTAGCCATGCCGTGCCGGTTCGGCACACCGGGTCCGCCGTGGAGGAACAGAACCACGGGATTTTCGTGTTTGGTGCCCCAGATGTGGATCGTCTGCAGCATACCGCCCAGCATAACACGCTCTTTTCTGTCGATGAGATATCGCATTCGGATCTCCTCCTTTTCCCTCATTATACCGCAAGTTCCCGGGAAAACAAACCCTTTCCCGCCTTGTTAAATAAGAACATTTGTGCTATATTGGTCTTATCTCACAGAAAGGAGAAAAAAGATGATCGAATTTCGTTACGATACGCAGCTTCTCATCGAAGGCGAGGGGCTGGATGAGGATGCGATCTACGACTATTTTGTCGAGAATTTTAAAGGAGACAGCCTGCTTGCCGTTGGTGACGAGGAGCTGATCAAGATCCACTACCATACCAACGAGCCGTGGAAGGTGCTGGAATACTGCGCGTCTCTCGGTGAGATCCATGACGTTGTTGTAGAAGATATGGACCGGCAATCGAGAGGACTCAAAGGATAGAAGGAGCAAAGGATGCCATCCGATCAAAAAACGCTGAAAAAGACCCGTCCAACGAGACGGGTCCTTTTTGTTTTGTAAAAGAAATAAAGCCATGGGCGGCACTCCCACGGCTTTATGAGGAGGTATGAAAATGTATCGAAACAGGATCGAAATCCCTGTATTGATCGGAACATCTGTATCATACCAAAGGAATGTGGAGAAACCTTAACGAAAATAAGAAAAAACAGCCACCGTTTTATGAAATCTTCGTGAACAGCGGTTATTTTTCCGCTGAGACCCGGCAGGACAGCTGTTCGTGCAGTGCGGTGATGAACTGCACGTTTTTGGGCTTTCCGGTCCGCCTGCTGACCGAGCTGCCGAACAAAGCGGAAAAGATCTCCCGGTCGCCCCGGTCACAGGCGGCTTCCACCGCCGTGCGGATGTTTCGCTCTACGCACCGGATACTGCAGCCCAGCTCGGCAGCGATGGCTTCGTACAACTGCTGCATCTTTTTAAACCGGTCCGGCTCACGGGTCAAAAGGATCAGTCCGGTCCGCAGACAGCGGTAACCGGTCAGATGAGCGGGAACGCCGACGGAACGCAGCATCTGAGCGGCAGCCTGCGCCGCGCTGTCGTTATTTTGCGTGTGACCGGGAATGGACAGCTCTGTGTGCGGCGTGAGAATATCCGCCATCCGCACTGCCAGCAGAGTGGGATCGACCGGCTTGATAAAAAGATAGGAGCCGCCGGCTTCGAGAAACCGCTGGAACAAACAGTCGCTGCCGCCGGTAGACAAAGCCGCGAAAACCGGAAGCGAACGGGACGAGAGCCGCCGCAGCTCTTCGATGATATGCACCGCGTCACAGCCTGCCATAAACAGATTGCAGACCACTGCCTGCGGCTCTTCCCGCAAAATGGCGGTCCATAGCTCCGGTCCGCTGCGGGGAACCAAAACCGCACGGATCCCCTTTTTCGCCAGCGCCCGCTGACATTCCTGCAGAAATGCCGGATCGTTGTCTGAAATGATGATTTTTCTTTCTTGTGGCATAACACACCTCCGAAAAGCGATTATTATGAAAACCTATCCTCTGTGCTGTATCGTGTATTGTAGCGAAAGAGAAGGGAGAAAGCAAATGACCACTCGGAAGAAAAATACGGATTTTCTGCGCTGTTTGTCGAAAAAACAGCCGGTCCGTAAGGAAGAAAAGCACCGGATTTGTCGAACGGTGTCGAAAGAACGGGAACCCTGTCGAAGAATGAAGCGAATCTTATGCGAAACATGGAGATTTTTCGCCTGATTTTTCTACGTCAAAAAAGAAAAAGCAGCCTTTTAGGCTGCTTTTTTGATTCAGATTTTATCCAAAAAGTCTCGCTAAGGGCGAGATGGCTTTCTGCAGATCGCTGATGGCCTGATTGAGCTTTTCCATGTTCAGATCGCCCAACGTTTCGGCAGCTTCGCGGATGGACTGCAGGCTCAGCACACCCTCTTCGGCCAGCTGATCCATGCTTTCCATCAGACCGGGGATGTCGGCACTCTCGATCTGTTCGGTGACCTGTGCCAGATCGTTCAGCAGAAGATCGGTTTTTTCCAGCATGGCCTCGATCTTCGGCGTCCATGTTGCGGCGAAAATCAAAGCGGCAGCGAGAAACAGAACCAGCAGTACCAGCCGGATGCGGGCCAGTCTCAGCTGCTTTTGGGAGTTTTGGGCGGTGATACGGGCATCCTGCGCCATCTGCAGCAGAAGTTCCTTTTCGCTCATATCGGCAGTGATCTCACGGATCTCGGCAGTTGGATTCATAAGTAAGCCTCCTTTTCGGTCGGGTAGGATGATACTATCAGTATAGCAGAAAGCGAAAGGAGAGAAAACCAAAATTTTTCTGGATTTTACAGTCGATGTACAGTATACTGAAACCAGAAAAAGGAGGCGCTTTGTATGAACGGACTGTGGCAGAAAATGGCCGAGGATCTGCAGAAATGTGAAAAATGCGGTCTTTGCAAAACCCGCACCCAGGCGGTGTGGGGGGTGGGCAACCCGGAAACGAAGGTGCTGTTCATCGGCGAAGCTCCCGGCAAAAACGAGGACGAGCAGGGGGAGCCCTTTGTGGGAAGAAGCGGTCAGCTGCTGGACAAGATGCTTCAGGTAGTGGGACTTGACCGCAAAAAGAACATCTACATCACCAACATCGTCAAATGCCGTCCGCCGGAAAACCGGGATCCCCATCCCGAAGAGTCGGCAGCCTGCATCGAACATCTGCGGGAACAGACCCGTCTTTTGGCGCCGAAGATCATCGTCTGCCTCGGACGCATCAGCGCGACCCGCATCATCGACCCGAACTTTAAGGTGACCCGCCAGCACGGGCAGTTCATCGAAAAAGGCGGCATCCTGATGATGGGTACCTTCCACCCGGCGGCTCTTTTGCGCAATCCCAATCAAAAGCCTGCGGCGATGGAAGATCTGCTGGCTTTGCGGGACAAGATCCGTGAAGTCTGCCCCGAAGTGTACGAATTATAACCGGAAAAAACGGAGAAAGCGGCAGCTTTGTCCGTTTTTTTGCCCAAATGGACAAAACCGTAGCGAAAAAAGTCGGAAATTTTCCGTTTATGTAAAGAGAAAAGCCTTGACAACAGGGGCATCTTTCTGTATAATGACCAAGGATGGTCGTAAAGGGAAAAACTTTACACCAAATCAAAAAATCAGGCAAAGGAGCGATTGTAAATGATGAAAAATCTGGATATTGCGGTTTTGCTTGATTTCTATGGAGATATGCTGACCGACAAACAGCGGGAAGTCATCGACTTTTACTACAACGAGGACCTTTCTCTTTCCGAGATCGGCGAATTCGAGGGCATTACCCGTCAGGGCGTAAGAGACTCCATCAAACGTGGGGAATCGGTTCTTTTGGAGATGGAGGAACGTCTGGGTCTGGCAAAACGGTTCCACACCGTGCAAAACGCGCTGCAGAAGATCGTTCGCTGCGCACAGGACATCTCTTATTACAACGATGAGTTCGGCTATTCGCCGAAGATCGCAGAAAAGGTCAACGAGATCATCCGCCTGGCAAAAGAGCTGGATGAATAAGAAATAGAGGGTAAGAAATGGCATTCGAAGGACTGTCTGACAAGTTAACAGCGGCGTTTAAAAAGCTGAGAAGCCGCGGCAAGCTCACCGAGGCGGACGTAAAAGAAGCCATGCGTGAGGTGCGTCTGGCCCTTCTCGAAGCAGACGTCAACTACAAGGTCGCCAAAGAGTTTATCGCAAAGGTGACCGAAAAAGCCGTGGGCGATCAGGTGCTGGAAAGCCTGACTCCCGCGCAGCATGTGATCAAGATCGTCAACGAGGAACTGACCGAGCTGATGGGTTCGGAGCAGGCCCGTATCAATATCTCTTCCAAGATCCCCACCATCATTATGATGTGCGGTCTGCAGGGTTCCGGTAAGACCACTCATTCGGGTAAGCTGGCACTGCACTTTAAAAAGCAGGGCAAACGTCCCTTGCTGGTCGCCTGCGACATCTACCGTCCCGCCGCGATCGAACAGCTGAAAGTGGTTGGCGGCAAAGTGGATGTGCCCGTCTTTGAGATGGGACAGACCGATCCGGTGGAGATCGCCCGCAAAGCGGTCAGCTACGCCAAAGACTACGGACGGGATATCGTGATCCTCGATACCGCCGGCCGTCTGCACGTGGACGAAGAGCTGATGGCAGAGCTGCAGCGGGTCAAAGCCGAGGTAAAACCCGACGAGATCCTGCTGGTGCTGGACTCCATGACCGGTCAGGACGCGGTCAACGTGGCAAAATCCTTTGACGAAACATTAGGCATCGACGGCTCCATCCTCACCAAG
>JAFQTW010000053.1 GCA_017408855.1 Oscillospiraceae bacterium
AAGACAAGAAAAAGAGCCGTGGTAAGGCTGACGCCTACCACGGCTCTTTGACGCAGTATTAAGGAAAAAGATGCGTTTTCGGGCGTATAAAGCCCTAAGTGAGGCCGCCCTTCGGATGGGTCTTTTGTTTTTCTGAAAATAAGCAAAAAAAATGCCGCTTCCGCGATTGCAGAAACAGCATTTTGGTGGAAGATAAGGGACTCGAACCCATGACCTCCCGCACGTCAAGCGGATGCGCTACCAGCTGCGCTAATCTTCCATACGTCGAGCGACAAATGTTATTATAACGGCTCTTTCCAAGAAAATCAAGATGAACTTGCAAAAAAGTTGAACGAATAATGAACTTTTTCCAAAGAAGGGGCAAATCCCGCGAAAATATTGTCCCAGGCGGTTGTTTATGCTATAATATTTACGATTATGCAGATTTGTGGGAGTAGGCCCTTTTTTCGGAAAGGACTCCTTCACAAATTTGCGAAAACAGGAAAAGACAACCATAATTCGGTGAGAAAAGTATGTTGATTTTAGGCATCGACCCCGGATACGCCATCGTTGGCTGGGGCGTTTTGGAATATCAGAATAACCGCTTTCGTACAGTGGACTACGGCGCTATCACTACGCCGGCGGGCATGGATTTTCCCCGTCGGCTGGAGATCATCTATCGGGAGATGGAAGGGATCCTGGCCAGGTATAAGGTCGAGGCCATGAGTCTGGAAAAGCTGTACTTTCAAAGCAACAAAACCACCGCCATCGATGTGGCGCAGGCCAGGGGAGTCATCCTTTTGGCGGCGCAGACCGCGGGAGTGCCCGTCCACGAGTACACCCCCATGCAGGTGAAACAGTCGGTGGTGGGATATGGCAAGGCTGTGAAAAAACAGGTGCAGGAGATGACGAGGGTCCTGCTGCATTTAGAGAGCATCCCCAAGCCCGACGACACCGCCGACGCGCTGGCGCTGGCCATCTGCCACGCCCACTCGGCCGGATCGCTGCTGAGCCGTCTGGGGCAGTACCGTTAAGGAGGAAAGAAGATGTTTTACAGCGTAAGAGGAAAGCTCATCCACATCGAGGACGGTTTGGCTGTGGTGGAGTGTGCCGGCGTAGGCTTTGCGCTCAAGACCACCAACAACACCCTTTCCAAGCTGCCCGCTCTGCAGTCGGAAGTGATGCTCTACACCCATTTTATGGTCCGGGAGGACGCCATGGAGCTGTTCGGCTTTTACGATATGGGAGAGCTCAACTGCTTTAAAATGATGCTCACCGTTTCCGGCGTGGGACCCAAAGCGGCGCTGGCCATCCTGTCTCAGCTGAGCCCCGAGAAATTTGCCCTTTGCGTTGCCACCGGCGACGTCAAATCCATTACCCGGGCGCCGGGCGTGGGACCGAAACTGGCCAATCGCCTGATTCTGGAGCTGAAGGACAAGGTACAGAACGAGCAGATCGCCAAAGGGGTCGGCATGGACGACATTCCCGCACCGGCAGTTTTGGCAGGCGCCAATCTGCAGGAGGCGATCAGCGCTTTGGTGGTGCTGGGGTACAGCCAGTCCGAAGCGGCATCTGCCCTTGGAAAGCTGGATCCCGAGCTGCCGGTGGAAGAGCTGATCCGTCAGGGTCTGCGAAAGATCGCCGGCGGGAAATAGAAAACGCCGGATCGGATAGAAAAGAGGTCACAAAATGGAACACGAAATGGATTTTGAAAGCCGCATCGTCACGAGAGAATACAGTCCCGAAGATGGGGACATCGAAGGCTCTTTGCGGCCAAAGACCTTAAATGAATATATCGGTCAGAAAAAGGCCAAGGAAAATATGTCGGTCTATATCGAAGCGGCCAAAATGCGCGGCGAAGCGCTGGACCATGTGCTGCTGTACGGACCGCCCGGACTCGGTAAAACCACCCTGTCCGGCATCATCGCCAACGAGATGGGGGTCAACCTGCGGATCACCTCTGGTCCCGCCATCGAAAAGCCCGGCGATCTGGCGGCGCTTTTGACCAATCTGGGGGAAAACGACATCCTCTTCATCGATGAGATCCACCGCCTTTCCCGCGCGGTGGAAGAGGTGCTTTATCCCGCCATGGAAGATTACGCCCTGGACATCATCATCGGAAAAGGACCGTCGGCACGGTCCATCCGCATCGACCTGCCCAAATTCACGCTGGTCGGCGCCACCACCCGTGCCGGTCAGCTGACCGCACCGCTGCGTGACCGCTTTGGCGTGATCCTGCGTCTGGAGATGTACACCACCAAAGAGCTGGCGCAGATCATCCGCCGCAGCGCGACCATCTTAGGCATCCCCTGTGACATGGGCGGCTCCATCGAGCTTGCCAAGCGCAGCCGGGGAACCCCCCGAATCGCCAACCGCCTGCTGAAACGCTGCCGGGATTTCGCGCAGGTCATAGGCTCCGGCGTCATCACCGAAAAGATCGCCAAAGAAGCACTGGACCGGCAGGAGATCGACGAGCTGGGTCTCGATGCCATCGACCGCAGAATGCTCACCACCATCATCCGCGCCTACGGCGGCGGACCGGTCGGTCTGGAAACGCTGGCAGCCGCCATCGGCGAAGAGGCTGTGACCCTCGAGGATGTGTATGAGCCGTACCTCATGCAGATCGGCTTTCTCAGCCGCACCCCCCGGGGCAGATGCGTCACTCCGCTGGGCTACCGCCATCTGGGGCTGACTGCTCCCGGAAACGACAATACCGATCAAATGCAGTTTGATCTTTGATAAAGGAGACGATTATGGGTAAATTGTTTGGAACCGACGGCATCCGCGGCGTTGCCAACAAGGAGCTGGATATTGATCTGGCCACCGAGGTGGCGCAGGCTGCCGGAACCGTTTTGAAAGAGCGTTTGGGGAGAAAACCCCGCTTTGTCATCGGCTGGGACACCCGCCTTTCTTCCACCATGCTGCAGTCGGCTATGAGCGCCGGACTTTGCTCGGTGGGCTGCGACGTACAGCTGCTGGGCGTGGTGCCTACCCCCGGTGTGGCCTATCTGGTCCGCAAAATGGGTGCGGATGCGGGCATCATGCTCACCGCTTCCCACAATCCTTTTATGGATAACGGCATCAAGATCATCTCCGGCACCGGCTTTAAGCTGTCCGACGAGGAAGAGGAGGAGATCGAGGCCATCATCATCGACAACGAGCGGGTACCTCCCAAAGCTTCTCCCGAAGAAGTGGGTCGGGTCACCTACGCGTTTGATGCGGTGAACGACTATATCGACTATCTGGTAGGTCTGGGTGAAGGTTCGATGAAGGGTCTTAAAGTGGCGTTGGACTGTGCCAACGGCTGCGCCAGCGTGACCGCGCCCAAGATCTTTTCCCGCCTGGGCGCCGACATCCATGTGATGGCGGCAGAACCCAACGGGGTCAACGTCAACTTGGACTGCGGTTCCACCCATATGGAAAAGCTGCAGGAATTCGTCCGGGAGAACGGCTATGATCTGGGCTTTGCCTTTGACGGCGATGCCGACCGCTGCCTGGCGGTGGACAAAGACGGCGTTCTGGTGGACGGCGACATCCTGATGGCGATCTTTGCGCTGGACATGAAAAAACAGGGCAAGCTCAAAAACAACGGACTGGTGGTCACCGTCATGTCCAATCTGGGGCTGTTCCATTACGCCAAAGAATACGGCATCGACACCCCCACCACCAAAGTGGGCGACCGCTATGTGCTGGAAACCATCATCAAGGATGGCTACAACCTGGGCGGCGAGCAGTCGGGTCATGTGATCTTCTTCGACGATATGACCACCGGCGACGGACAGCTGTCGGCGGTGAAACTCTTGAATGTCATCGCCCGGGAGCAAAAGCCCCTGCATGCGCTGCGAAAGATCATGACCAAATATCCGCAGGTGCTCAAAAACGTAAAAGCCGACGATGAGCTGAAAGCATCCCTGTGGGAGCTGGACGATCTGTTTAAAGAAATGAACGACAAACTGGGCGAGCGGGGCCGAGTGCTGGTCCGTCCTTCCGGTACCGAGCCGCTGGTGCGCGTGATGGTCGAGGGCGCCGACTTTGACGAGATCAACGAGATCTGCGACACCATCGCAAAAGCCATCGAAGCCAAACAGAATTGAGGATAAACTATGAGAATTGCCGATCAGTGGAAAGATTATGAGATCATCGACACCTCCGGCGGCGAAAAGCTGGAGCGCTGGGGTGACGTGCTGCTCATCCGTCCGGACCCGCAGATCATCTGGAACACCCCCAAGAGCCATCCCACATGGCGCAAGGCGGATGCCCGATATCTTCGCTCCAGTTCCGGCGGCGGCAGCTGGCAGAATCGGTCGCTGGACAAAAAAGAATGGAAGATCCGGTACGGCGATCTGACCTTTAAGGTCAGCCCCACCGGCTTTAAACATACGGGACTGTTCCCCGAGCAGGCGGTCAACTGGGACTTTATGGCTGAGAAGATCCGTAAGGCGAAACGTCCGGTCAAGGTGCTGAACCTGTTTGCCTACACCGGCGGCGCGACCTTGGCCTGCGCTGCGGCAGGCGCGTCGGTCTGTCATGTGGACGCCTCCAAAGGCATGGTCAACTGGGCGAGAGAAAACGCCGCCCTGTCCGGACTGGAGGACCGTCCCATCCGCTGGATCATCGACGACTGCAAAAAATTCGTGGAGCGGGAGATCCGCCGCGGCAACCGCTACGACGGCATTTTGATGGATCCCCCTTCTTACGGAAGAGGACCCGGCGGCGAGGTGTGGAAGCTGGAGGAGCAGATCTACGATCTTCTGGCGCTGACCGCACAGGTGCTGTCGGACGATGCCATCTTCTTTTTGTTAAACTCGTACACCACCGGTCTGCCCGCGTCTGTGATGGAGTATCTGCTGGGCGTGACCGTTGGAAAGGGAAGAGGCGGCAAAGTCTGGGCATCGGAGATCGGTCTGCCGGTGACTGCGGCGGGCTTTGCTCTGCCCTGCGGTTCCACCGCTGTTTGGGAAGGAAATCTTTAGGATGAAAAAGGAGAAGGAATATCACATGGAACCGATCTTATCGGCAAGGGATGTATCCTTTGCCTATGACAATTACGAAGAAAACGAACTGCCCCCCGTGGTGCTGGAAAACGTCTCGCTGGACGTGACCCCCGGGGAATTCGTGGCAGTTCTGGGACACAACGGCTCGGGAAAATCCACCCTTGCCAAGCATTTCAACGCCATTTTGCTGCCCAGCAAAGGTACTGTCTATGTGGGCGGCATCGATACCAAGATCGAGGACAGGCTCTATGAGATCCGCCAGACGGCAGGCATGGTGTTCCAGAACCCCGACAACCAGCTGGTCGCCACCATCGTTGAAGAGGACGTGGCCTTCGCGCTGGAAAATCTGGGTGTGGAGCCTTCGGAGATCCGCCGCCGGGTGGATGAATCCTTAAAGGCCGTTGGCATGTATGAATACCGCGAACATTCGCCCCACCAGCTTTCCGGCGGGCAGAAGCAGCGGA
>JAFQTW010000054.1 GCA_017408855.1 Oscillospiraceae bacterium
CAGAATCAGATCGACAAAAAAGGCTTCTCCATCGTTGAGATCCTGTCCACCTGCCCCACCAACTGGGGTATGACTCCCATCGAGGCGCTGAAACGTGTGGATGACGAGATGATCCCCTACTATCCTCTGGGTGTTTATAAAGATGTGACCGGAGGTGACAAATAATGGCTCTGAAGAATTTTATTCTGGCTGGCTTTGGCGGACAGGGCATCCTGTTCTCCGGTAAAGTCGTTGCTTACACCGGTCTGATGGATGGCAAAGAGGTTTCCTGGCTGCCTTCCTACGGTCCTGAGATGCGCGGCGGTACTGCCAACTGCAGTGTCTGCATCTCCGATGAGCCCATCGGCTCTCCCCTGGTTCTGACTCCCGACATCCTGATGGCGATGAACCTGCAGTCTTACGACAAGTTTATCGATACCGTAGCACCCGGCGGTTTTGCAGCCATCGACAGCACCCTGGTCGACAAAAAATGTCCCCGTGAGGATATTACCTGCGTTTACGTTCCTGCTACACAGCTGGCAAGCGACAATAACCTGCAGGGTCTTGCCAACATCATTCTGATCGGCACGATCCTCAAACACACACAGTTTGCCGATTTCGAAGCTGTGAAGAAAGCCATTGACAAATGTGTTCCCGCTTCCAAACGGCATCTGGTCGAAGCCAATATGCGCGCTATCGAGCTTGGAATGCAGTATTAAGAAAAACAAAAAAGACCTTCCGATCGGAAGGTCTTTTCTTTTATTCGCTTTCTTTTTCTTCGGCAGAAACGGTTTCATCTGATGCATCCGGCGCTTCGATCTCACCGATATAGGAATCGGTCAGCGGGTCAGCAAGAAGAAGCTCTTTTACATCTTCGCCGTTTTGGAACATATGGTAGGCCTCTTCGTGATGTTTGGCAAAGGCGCGGCACCGGGCGATGTAATCTTCCGGCATCGCCTCTTTTCTGGCTGCGACAAAACGGGCAAACTCATCGAAATAGCTTTCCGCAAAATTGGCAGCGGCTGAGTAATCCATATCTTCCCCTGCACTGTAATAGGTTTCGATATACTGTCCGATCTGTTCCGATTTGATATCATAGCCCAGCGCACTGTCCAGATACAGAGAATATCCGTACAGTCCGTTTTCCGACGGGGCATCGATATGGATCATACTGAAGGGGATCTCGGTAGAGAGGGCTTTTTTCAGCAGCTCGCCTGATTTTTTGGCAAAGGCATCTTTGTTTTCAAAATCGTTGACCAGCTGGATGTTCAGCTGAACTTCGTCTATCGGCTTTAAATCGTCCAGTGTCATATCGTCAGACAATACTTCGCGGTAAAGATCCACATAGCAGGAAACATGGGTCAGTTTCTCTTCTTCCAGTGCAACGACCACCTTTTGCGTCGCCTGCTTTTGCAGCGACTGTTCCAGCCAATCACGGCGAGGACCAAAGTTGTCGATCAACTCCGGTACGATCGCCAAAATGAAGCTGCCGACGATGAGGCAAAAACAGACAAATCCGCTGAGAAAATCGTATTTCAGCCTTTCGCCCTTTGAAAAGGAGTAGCGGATCAAGATCTCAATACCAAGCACGATCAAAATAGAAGGCGCCAGACGGGCGATCATCATCATGCTCAGCGACTCATTAAAAGAATTGATGATGATCAAAACACCTACGACGATCAGCGAAACTGCCATCGTTACGGTACCGACCCGGCGGGTCGAAACAGGTTCAGCATGTTTAACTGTATTCTCTTTTTGAGCCGTATTACCGTTTTCCGGCATAGAATTCATGGTTAGTCCTCCTCATCATACGGAATGATCGATGCTTTTTTCTCTCTTTTCAGCATCAGCACACCTGCAGTAATAATCGCGATCGCCACAACTGTGTTAGGAATGTTGCGCAGGATCTGATATGCCCAATCCGGCAGAGTGATATACCAAAGGATAGGACTGACAATCGCCCGCCACAGAAGGTAAGAACCCAAAGCGATCAGACCTGCTGCTACATAAACAGGCGCTTTTCCTTTGAAAACCGTCATCGACTGGGTGACCCATCCGCCGGCGATAAACATCTCACCAAAAAGGTGATCCAGCTGCAGGCGCTGATCGTAGTTGTAGCGCGCGCTGTTAAACGTATCAAAGAAGGAATAAAACCAGATGATCGGCAGAATAAACAGCAGCGCTTCCATCGATAACAGTGCGGTGACCGCGATCACGCTCCAAAACAGGACCATGATAGCAAGTCCTTTTTTCATCATATTCAGGTACATTTGACCTGCTCCAGGGATAAATGCCCAGCAAAATACGAGAAATTTATTTCGTTCCATGCAGATTCTCCTTTTCACTATCGAAAATTCCATTTTGGAAGGGTTCCATGATCCCAGCTGTCCACTGGTCAAGTCCTTCCGTCACCAGTTCCAAATTGCCGAAGAGTTTGTCGAACCCGCTGGGTTCTTCCTCTTTCGGACTGTCCATAAGCACCTGCCTTGGCGGTTTGGGATCGATGTTGAGCTGCGCCGGCCAGGAAAAAACGCCGCCATACCAGAATAAAAGAGCAAGACAGGCTGCAGCCGAAACAGTAAGCACTCTCTTAAAGTAGAGAAGATTATCTTTCCTTTTTACCGCTTTGATCGCGTTTCTTCCAATCGGCTCATCCGGTTCGATCAGAACCTCTTCGGTGAGCAATTGTGCATACCGAAGGCGGCATTCTTCACAGAAGGAAAGGTGTTCGGCGATCTCAAGTCGCTGCAGGTCATCAAAATCATCGAAACCGACTAACCGTTGCAGCGCTTCTTCAGTCAGATGTCCGTTTTCATAAAATAATTCGATCATTCTACCTCTCCTTTCCTACGGTTTCTTTCAGCATTTCCCGCAGCTTGATTTTCCCGCGGTAAAGCTGTGTCTGAACCGTTTTGACCGGACGGTTCAAGATCCTGGCGATTTCTTCCGGTGTGCGCTCTTCGAGGAAATACAGTGAGACAACTTTAACGTAAGGCTCTTTCAGGGCTCGGATGGCGGACTCAATGGTCTCACCCAACTCCTGACGTATGTAGCTGTCTTCCGGTCCGGCTCTTAGGTCCGCCATATCGTTATCGGAAGAATCCAGATCCAACTGCACTTTTCTTGCGTAAGCGCTTTTTAAATAGTCCTTCGCTTTGTTGCTGGCAATACGGATCAGCCAGGGCTTATAGTCATTGCCCTGAAAAGAGTCAAGATGACGGAAAGCGGCAATGAAGGTCTCCTGTGTCAGATTCTGCGCTTCGTGGTAGTCACGGACCATCTGAAAACAGACAGTAAAAACGAGCTTTTCGTACTGCTGGACTAATCTATTCATTTTTTCGTCCGTCATTTCCCTCGCATCACCGCCTTTGCCTCTTTCATATAATAGAACGAGCCAGTTCCTGATGCAATTTCATTTTTTCAAAAAAAGATTGACAATTTCTTTTTCGGCGTTATAATGAAATCGCAATCAAACGTTGCGGGAATTGAATAACGGGGTGCTGCGTACACGCGGCTGAGAGCGGACAGGGCAATGTCCGAAACCCATAACCTGATCTGGATAATGCCAGCGTAGGAACATATGTGGATGCGTTGTATGGTTTTATCCATGCAGCGTTTTTTTGTAATCTTTTTTAGGAGTTGAACCACATGAAAACAAGCAAAACCCGCACCCTGGTGGAATGTGCTTTGATGATCGCCATTGCGATCGTTCTGGACCTTCTGCCCTTCCCCTCCTGGCCCAACGGCGGATCTGTATCCGTATCGGCAGTTCCGATCGTATTCTTGTCCTACCGTCACGGCAGCCGCTGGGGACTTTTGACCGGCGCTGCTTACTGCGGCATCCAGATGCTTACCGGATTTTACGCACCTCCCGCCGGAACCTTTGGCGCACTGATTTTGTGCATCCTGCTGGACTATGTTCTGGCTTTTGCCGTATTCGGTGTCGCGGACCTGTTTGCCAAACCCTTCCGCAACAAGACTGTTGGCTACACCTTTGGCGCGATGGCAGTAACTTTCATCCGCTTTGTCTGCAGCTTTTTGTCCGGTATTCTGCTGTGGGGCTCTTACGCTCCCGAAGGTCAGCCCGTATGGCTGTACTCTCTCACCTATAACGGTGGATACATGATCCCCAACATGATCCTTACCGGCGTGATCATTGCCGTTCTTTGTACAGCGATCAATCCCAAGACCCTGAAAAAGCCTGTAAAGGCCGCTGCAGCTGCAGCAAATGATCCTTGGGAGAAATAAAACGCAAAAGAAAAACGCCTCGAAAGAGGCGTTTTTTCTTATTTCTGATAGGTTTTATTGTAAAACTTTTCTGCATTGACCACAAATCTGGAGTGGGCTCCTTCGCCAATGAGACCGCGTTCATCCTCAGCAGTAACTTTAAAGTCGTATTTCCGACCGTCGACCTGAACCAACTCAGCAGTTGCTTTTACCTTCATGCCGATAGGTGTTGCTGCAACATGGCTGACCGAAATAGCGGTTCCCACAGAAGTATTGCCTTCGCCGATCTCCTCGGCGATGCAGGCAGCCGCGGCATTTTCCATCAGAGCAACCATCATCGGAGTCGCAAAAACCTCCAGATCACCGCTTCCCACATAGACTGCGGTATTGTTTTCATCTACTACCGATTCTACCGTATATTTTTTGTTGTCCATCTGTATTCTCCTAACCTGTTTGATAGGATGATTATACCACAACGGTGTTTTTTTGCAACGATGGAGCGGTTATTTTTCTGATCTCAAGCTCCTGTGCCATTTCGCAAAAGATGCTGTCACCCTTGCAGTATTTCCCGACCAGAAATGCCTGCGCCAGAGGGTCCTCCAGCTTTTTGCGGATCACCTGCCTGATCGGGCGTGCCCCTTCGTTGAGAACAAGCGCCTCTGAGTTAAGAAGCTGATCGATCATATCCGGCGGCATCTGCAGATCCACCCCTAGCTTTTTCATTCTCTGCTGCAATCGGCAAAGCTGCTCCGCTCCGATGGCATACAGCTCGTCTTTAGACAGGTAATGGAAAAAGAGGATCTCATCGATCCTGCCCAGAAACTCCGGGGAAAAATGGCTTTTTACCTCTCCCATGATCTCCTTTTGCAGATTTTC
>JAFQTW010000055.1 GCA_017408855.1 Oscillospiraceae bacterium
CGCTGCTGGACATCGTTCTGGACATCTAAAAGAAGTCTGGACTTTACAGAAAAGATGCGATAGAATAAAGGTGGGCATATTGCCCACCTTTTTCTTTTTTATTCCCCTATAATCCGTTATTTTTTACCAAAATCCACCACTGGAGGGTCCCCTATGCCATATTCCGCTAGAATGCAGCAAAGTCATCTTTACAGCGTTTATTTCGCGCCCCGCGGTCTGACCCGTATGGCCGACCTGGGCATGCAGATCGCGCAGCAGTATCTCAGTCCCTTTGACAAGTTGATCGGCATCATCGGCGAAGCCGGTTCCGGCAAAAGCATGCTGGTCAAAGGCATGTTCCCCGGACTGGAGCTGACCAACGATGACGAAGGCGTGAACGTACGTCCTCTTCCCCTTCTGCATCTGGATACCGGCGCCTTTTACAGTCCGCACACCTATCATCTGGACATCCGCTTTGAGTCGGCTTTCACCCAGATGTGGCAGCTGAAAGATGCCATCCTCGAGGCGATCGATGCAGGCAAACGTGTTATCGTGGAGCATTTCGATCTGATCTATCCGATCCTTGGGATCAACGCCCATCTGCTCATCGGTGTCGGATCCGAAGTCATCGTCACCCGTCCCAATATGTTCGGTCCGGAACCGCAGGACATTGCCGACAGCGTATTTCACACCATCACCGACCGAAAAATGGCACACACCGCCGAAGATCTGTGCGGTTTTATTCTGGAAAGCCACGGCATCACCAACTTTTCTCACCGCGATGTAAAACATGGCTTTATCCTCGTGTTCAATGACAAACCGGATATCGATCTGCGCGCGTTGGAAATGGATGCAAAAGCTGCCATCGCCATGGACCTTCCCGTCTCTTACATGGATGACACCCATATTACCATCGGCAAGGATGTGTACCACTGTACCGGTCCCCGCATGCATATCGGGTCAACGGGACAGATCAAAAACTTTGCATTGTTCCATGAATTCATGCAGGACCCCATCACCAAGGAATATTATCTGGTCGGTGTTGTCAGCTCCACCGGTGAGCTGCACGCCAACAAGCTCAACCACATCCGTTTTGCGGACTAAATCAAACAAAAAAAGCCCTGCGATCGCAGGGCTTTTCTTTTTACAAACGAATGGCGGTTTCCAGCGCGATCTCCATCATCTGGGTGAAGGAATTCTGCCGCTCCTCCGAAGAGCAGCCTTCCCCGGTCAGCGGGATGTCGGAAACGGTACAGATGGCAAGTGCTTCTTTTCCGGCACGGGCTGCATTCATGTAAAGGGCAGCCGCTTCCATCTCGATGGCAAGGACCCCCATCTTCTGCCAACGGGGGATCACGTCGGTTTGATCATCGTAGAAGGTGTCGGAAGAGTACAAATTACCAACTACAAGGTCCACGCCTTTTTCTTTTGCCGCTTCTTCCGCTGCACGCAGCATCCGATAGCTGGCGATGGGCGCATAATCACCCGGCAAGTTGTATTGCTTTACAAAGGAAGAGTTGGTGCAGGCCGCCATGCCAGCCACCACATCCCGCAGTTTCAGGTCGGGATGGATCGCTCCGGCGGTGCCGACACGGATGATATGATCCACATCATAGAAATGGAACAGCTCGTAGCTGTAAATTCCCATGGAGGGCATGCCCATGCCGCTTGCCATGACCGAAACTTCTTTGCCTTTATAGGTTCCGGTGTAGCCGCCGATCCCGCGGACGTTATTGACAAGCCGTGCGTTTTCCAGAAAGTTTTCCGCAATGAATTTAGCACGCAGCGGATCTCCGGGCATCAGGACAGTTTTGGCGAAATCGCCTTTTGCAGCGCTGATATGAGGGGTCGGTACAGACATTTATGCTTCCTCCTTTTCATTTTGTATCGCTATTTTCACAAGCGAACTGGTTCCCAGTCGGTCGGCACCCAAACGCAGAAACTCCTGCGCATCTTCGATGGATCGGATGCCGCCGGCGGCTTTTACTTTTACTGCAGGATCGGAGTATTTGCGCATCAAAGCGACATCTTCGAAGGCAGCACCGCCGACAGAAAAACCGGTGGACGTTTTGATATAGTCGGCGCCGGCAGCAGAAACCGCACGGCAGACCCGGATCTTTTCTTCTTCGGTCAGCAGGCAGGCTTCGATGATGACCTTTAATAGGCGGCCCTGACAGGCTTTTTTCACCGCTTTGATCTCTTCGGTCACCTTTTCGTCCAGACCGGCTTTAAGCCATCCGACATTGATGACCATATCGATCTCTTCTGCCCCGTCATTTACCGCCTGTGAAGCCTCGAAGCATTTTGCTTCAACGGTATTGTATCCGTTGGGGAAACCGATCACAGTGCAGATTTTGACCCGTTTTGCGGCATATTCCGCCGCCTGTTTTACAAAAGAGGGCTGAATGCAGACCGACGCACATTGATACCGGATCGCCTCGTCCACAAGGGCTTGAATATCCTTCCATACGGCATCGACCTTTAAATTCGTGTGATCCACATGACACAGGATCTCAGACAGTTCCATAACAGTTCCTCCGTTACGCGCCGATCTCATCCTCGACGGCTTTCATGGCTTCGAGGGTATCATTCAGCAGCTGATCCAGCTCCCAACCCAGCATTTCCGCCCCTTTGGAAATGACTTCACGGTCACATCCGGCAGCAAAGCTTACGGTTTTGAATTTTTTCTTGAGAGATTTCAGCTCCATATCCTTGCAGCTTTTAGAAGGACGCATCCGTGCGGCAGCACCGATCAGACCGGTCAGCTCATCTACTGCGAACAGCACCTTTTCCATCTGATGCTGCGGCTCGATATCCGCTTGGTTCTGTCCCCATCCGTGGCTGGCGCAGGCACGGATGATCGATTCTTCGATGCCTTTTTCCCGCATGATCTGCTGCCCTTTCACACAGTGTTCCTCGGGATAGCACTCAAAATCCAAATCGTGCAGGAGACCTACGGTTTTCCAATACTCCGCCTCATTTTCGTAGCCCAGCTTTTTGGCAAACCACTCCAGCACAAGGGCAACGGTTTTTCCGTGCTGCAGATGAAACGGTTCTTTATTGTATTCGCACAGCAGATCCCATGCCTGTTCGTAAGTCATTTGAAAGACCACCTTATTCCATTGATTCTTACTTTTAGTTTATCATACCTGTCAAAAAAATCAATCCTGTCATTTTTGCATCCCACAGCATAGGATGATACAAACAATGATCGGGGTGGTATCATGACAGACTTTCTTTCCGGCAGCACTTTTACAGACCGCTATGTTCCCTATCGCAGCGGATGGGACGGGCAGGAGCTTTCTCTTTCCTCGCAGGGGGAAAGCGTTGCGGTGATGCAGCAATACCTCAACGAGATCGCACAGGCCTATCCTGCCATTCCTGCGGTAAAAGAAGACGGCATCTTCGGCGTAAAGACCCTCAATTCTCTTTTGCTCTTTCAGCATTTCTTTCAGCTCGACGTGGACGGCATCGCCGGTCGGCTGACCCGCGATCGGATGCTTCAGCTTCTCGATTACATCGACAGGCAGGAGCTGTAACGGCGCAAAATCAAGCGAATTCGAGAGGAAAAGGGTGAAATAGCGCCCTTTTCCTCTATACACATGGATATTTCCTTGTTTTTAGCGGAAAATATAAGAAATTGGGAATTTTTCATTGACAGCCCACTCCCTTCGGAGTATCATAAAACCAGAATAAAAGATCCGGTAGGCAAGGCTACCACAGGGATACGGACTACTGCCGCAAAATAGTGGAGACACTATGAGAAGGTCAACAGGCTATGTCGAAACCAAGGCATCGCTTAATGTAGTTTCATCGCCCTGCGAAGCTGAAGCTTGAACGGTAGCTGGATACAGGGGGATCTGTCCTTCTTGTCAAATTACCGCAAAAGCTTGGGCTTTGGCGGTTTTTTATTGCATTTTTTTAGAAAGGACGGTGCAGATATGGACACAGGAAGTATCGGTGACGGGCGAAGTTGGACCTGCGGTTCCATCTGTGGATCTGCGCCTTCTTTTCGTAGGCGCTGTGTCTGACGTTTTCACTTGTCCCCTGCTTCTTTACCAACGAATCAACGATTGGGAGGAATCAGAATGACAGAACATGTTTTAAGATTTTTGGAGAATAAAAAATACGCACAGATCCGTTATCTTCTGCGGGATGAAAACCCGATGGATATCGCTCAGATCCTCGGAGAAGTACCGGAAGAATCGCTGCCGGTCGTATACCGTCTGCTGCCAAAAGAGCTGGCTGCTGAGGCTTTTGCTGAAATGGAACCAGACCAGCAGGAAGTGCTGATCCGCTCTTTCAGCGACCGGGAGCTGCAGGACGTTCTGGACGAATTGTACATCGATGACACGGTGGATATCATCGAAGAAA
This sequence comes from Oscillospiraceae bacterium, assembly GCA_017408855.1. Lineage (GTDB taxonomy): Bacteria > Bacillota > Clostridia > Oscillospirales > Ruminococcaceae > UBA3818. The sequence continues at coordinate 4,354 of JAFQTW010000055.1, forward strand.
TGCCTGCCAACGTGGTCAAAAGGATCCTGCGGCAAAGCGATCCGCAGACCCGCGGCCGCATCAACGAGATCCTGCACTATCCGCCGGACAGCGCAGGCAGCATCATGACCATCGAGTATGTAAGTCTCAAAAAGAACATGACCGTTGCCGATGCCTTTGCACGGATCCGTGCCACCGGTGTTGACAAGGAGACCATCTACACCTGCTATGTCACCGACCGAAATCGCCATCTGGAAGGCTTTATTACGGTAAAGGATCTGCTTTTGGCATCCTACGAAACGCAGGTCGGCGATATTATGGAGACCCGTGTGATCTCGGCTTTGACAGTAGAAGACAAGGAAGAAGTTGCAAACCGTCTGCAGAAATACGATTTCATGGCGCTGCCGGTGGTCGATCGGGAAAACCGTCTGGTCGGCATCGTTACCTTCGACGATGCGATGGACGTTCTGCAGGAGGAAAACACCGAGGATATCGAGAAGATGGCGGCGATCACCCCTGCGGGCAAGCCTTATCTTCGTACCGGTGTATTCCAGCTGTTCAAAAACCGTATTCCCTGGCTGCTTTTACTGATGATTTCCGCTGCATTTACCGGAAAGATCATTCAGATTTTTGAGAGCGCTTTGGCAGCGCAGGTAGCGCTGACCGCATTTATTCCCATGTTGATGGACACCGGCGGAAATGCCGGCTCACAGGCATCGGTCACCATCATCCGCGGCCTTTCGCTGGGTGAGATCCAGATGCGGGATGCGCTGCGCATCATCTGGAAAGAGATCCGTGTTGCGGTGCTCTGCGGCGTTACGCTGTCGGCAGCAAGCTTTGTCAAGATCCTGCTGCTGGACGGTGTTGGCGTTTCAGTGGCGGCAGTCGTCTGCCTTACATTGGCCTTTACCGTTGTTATCGCAAAGGTCACCGGATGTACCCTTCCTATTCTGGCAAAGCGCATGGGTTTCGACCCTGCGGTAATGGCAAGCCCCTTTATCACGACCATCGTGGATGCTTTATCTTTGATGCTGTATTTTACACTCGCTTCTTCTATTTTGAATCTGGCATAAGAAAAACCCTCTGTACCCGGTACAGAGGGTTTTTGATTATTTTTCTTTGGCGGAGAAAAAAGCTTTCAGATTTCGCATACAGTACAGTACCGCCGACAGGATCATCAGTCCGGTGCAGACAAGAACCATTAAAACAGAAACCTGCTGCGGGATGCCGATCCAGATAAAATGCAGACCCATCATGGTGTACAGTGCTGCCGTGGTCACCTTTCCGTGCCAGTCAGCGCCTTCGACCACGCCGGTTCGATGGATCATCATCAGCCCTGTGACACCGGCAGCCAGCTCTTTGACTACCATCAGCGCCGCCGGGATCATCATATGCGGGAACCGGGTAAACAGACAAAGCAGCATGACAAACTGTGTCATTTTATCTGCGATCGGGTCGAAGATCTTGCCAAAATCGCTGATCATATGGAATTTACGGGCGATAAAGCCATCTGCCATGTCGGTCAAACCGGACAGGATCAGCATTAACGTTGCCCAAAGATCATTTTTCTCAACAACATACAGCCACACGATCACCGGAATCAGGCACAGCCGGAAAAGGCTCAGCAGATTCGGGATCGTCAGGATCTTTTTTTGATATTTATTTTCTTCAGTATGATTCATGGTTTTTCCTCCGGCGACCGATCGACCGTCTCACGAGGGTACACAGGGGTCAATTTTCAAAACGCTGATAGCATTCTACCATAAAACGAAAAAAAGTGCCAGTATTTTTCGCAGTTTATGTCATCTTTTACAAGCGGCGGAAATAACCAGTTTCTTTACCGGAATCTACCGGTATTCTTTTTCTTTTTCAGAGATTATAATGAAACTGAAAATCAATCGAAAGGATATTGAGGTGCAATGGAGGTTTTGAGTTTTGTTCAGCAGACACGAGAGAAGCAGATCGTTTGTACATACTGTCTGACTTACAGGAAAGAAAGCGGCGACTATCTGCTGCACGCCTTTTTCCCGGGGAGAAGCCGGCAGTCCGTAACTGCGCCCATCCATCGAAGTCTTGCAAAAACGCAGGAAAAGGCGCTTTCTTTGGCATATACACTGGCACAAAAGCAGGTATCTCCCTGGCATTTGGCAGATGTGCTGGAAGACCTTACCTGCGGCATTGCAGAAAAGAGGTAAAAATGGTATACTAATATCAATTCATCTCAGTTATGCAACACAGACAAATCTTCATCGCAACATAAGGAGGGAAGCATATGCTGAAACGGTATCAGGAAAAAATGGAGAAGATCTCCGCAGAGAAGATGGCCTACTTTCTGGACAAGGACCCTGCCGGCCTGTTTGCCGCGGAAGAAAAAGCTTTTGACAGCAAGATCCGGGAAGTTTGCGACTATATCATCGAAAAAAATACCACGATCATTTTGCTGGCGGGACCCTCCTCTTCCGGAAAGACCACCTCTTCGAAAAAGCTGGTCCGTCAGCTGACCGAACGGGGCAAAAAAGCGCAGCGCATCGAGCTGGATCACTTCTATAAGCCCCGAAGCGAGCTTCCCTTTTGGAAAGACGGCAGCCGCAACTACGAAACCATCGAAGGGCTTGATCTGGAACTGTTCCATCATATGATGACAGAGCTGTTCGAAAAGCACGAGGCGGAATGTCCTACTTTTGACTTTACGGTAGGCGCCCGTGGGAAAGAGACCATCCATCTGGAATACTCGCCGGACACCTTTTTGATCTTTGAAGGGATCCATGCGCTGAATCCCCGCTTTTTCGCCGCGATGGATGGGCATCCCTGTACCGGCATCTATGTAAGCCTGCACAGTGATTTTGTGGCAGAGGACGGAAAAGTCCTGATCCCGGCCCGTCAGCTGCGTCTGACCCGTCGGATCATTCGGGACAGAGTTTCCCGCGGTTCTGAGGCGGATAACACCTTTGCCATGTGGGATAAAGTGCTAAAGGGCGAGCGGCTTTATATCCAGCCCTACCGTCCCACCGCCAATATCCATATCAACACCGCCCACGGATTTGAGCCCTTTTTATACCGGCACAAGATCACTGAGGCACTTAAGAATTTTCCTGCCGACAACAAATATGCTCCCGATGCCGCCCGTCTGCTGCAGATGTTCGATGCGTTCGACTTTTGTGACGGTACATATTTAAGCGAAAACAGCCTGATCCGAGAGTTTTACCGATGAAAAAAGCCGCCCAAGGGCGGATTTTTCTAATCTGCTTTGATCACTTTTCCGCAGACGATGCCAACAAAAGCACCGGCAGCCAGTCCGTTTTCCAGCGAGCAAAACTGCATCAGATGCAGCGCGGTCCCGCAGCAGATGCCGACACACAGACCCTGCACCATGCGGGCGTATTTCTTTTGCCCTTTTCTTGAAACGACCTCGTTGACTACAAATACAGCAACCGTCAATCCCATTACGATCCACGGAAGCGCCGCGGCAAAAAACTCATTCATTTGACACACCTCATTCATTCAGATCCTGCCGGATGATCGCCCAGCTCTCGGTCAGTCTGGTCAATGACCAGGCGGCATTCGCCGGGGATGTGGACGGCAAACAGATCGCTTCGACCGCACAGCTGCGGCTGAGCAAACGATCAAAATATCGCTGGGCGGTTTTCCCGTTCAGGTAAACCCGCCGGATGTCCGCCGCGGTAAAAATCGGCGTAAGATCGTTGGCAGATGCATTTTTTATGCTGCTGTCTGCGCTGCTGGTGATCTCGCAGGAGGCGATCACGTCCCAAAGAGCGATCCGGTGGTCCAGCAAAAATTGCCTTTTCTCTTCGACAGAAATTGGCTCGGGGCTGTTTAAAACGGCGGACAGTACCTTCCAGAACCGGTTTTGGGGATGCCCGTAGAAAAAGTCGGTTTCCCGGGATTTGACGGAAGGAAAACTGCCGAGGATCAGTATCTTCGATCGGTTGTCAAAAACCGGATCGATCGGATGGGTGACCATTCCCCTGCCCCTTTCCAAATTGATTTACTGTTATTCTATCATGACTTGCTGTTTCCTTCAATCCCATTTCATCGGTCTTGTTTTTTCGAGATAAAAAAGAAGCACCATCCAAAGATGGTGCTTCTTTTTTGGTGCGGCAGATGGGACTTGAACCCACACGCTCGCGCACACGCCCCTCAAACGTGCCTGTCTGCCGATTCCAGCACTGCCGCAATTATCATCAGGTCTATTGACCCGGAGGGTTCGACTTTTCCGGTCGCAAGCAGTATTGTACCATTTTTCCATGCCATTGTCAACCGAAAAGCAAAATTTATCTCACCTTTCGTCTGTCGCAGCAGAGACCTTACCGGCATAAGATAGAACGAAGTCCTTTTCGAAAGGAGGTGCATTATGGGCTGCTGCAATTACAACAACACCTATTCCCTGCCCATCAACAATCAGTGGTTCTGGATCATTTTGATCATCGCTGTTTTGTATTTCACGAATAACGGCTTCTAAATCAGAAGAGGCACTGCGATTGCAGTGCCTCTTTTTTTAGTCATCCTCTTCCTCTTCCACTTCAAGAATTTTTACTTTCAGTTTCGAGGCAACCAGATCGTCAACTTCGTCAACGGTGATCTGGTAGTGGCGATAGGTAAACGTATCGCCTTCTTTCGGATAGTCCCCCATGATCTCGGTGACCCATCCGTTTACCGTGATGATATCGTCTTCCAGCTCCGGATCGACCTCTTCCAGATAATCCAGCAGATCACCCAGCATGGTGTCGCCGTCGACCAGCAGCAGATCCTCTTCCAGCTCAACGATCTCTTCTTCGATCTCGTCGGTCTCATCCCAGATCTCTCCGACGATCTCTTCCAGGATATCCTCCATGGTCACGCAGCCCAAAGTGCCGCCGTGATCATCGGTAACGATCATCATATGTATTTTCTCTTCCCGCATCTGCTCCAAAACTTTCGGAAGCTTTTTGGTATGCGGAACGAAGGCAGGCTCCTGCAAAAGCGCACGCAGATCCGGCTGGGGATCATCCAGCAGCTCTTTCAGCAAAGTCGCAACCGGAAGGATGCCGATGATCTCATCGATGCTGTCATCATAAACCGGGATACGGGAGAAATCGCTGTCCACTGCGGTTTTGATCAGCTCATCCGCCGGATCGTTGATATCCAGCGCCAGCATGTCCACGCGGTGGGTGGCAACTTCCTGCACCTCGCGCTCATCAAACTCGATGACTGACTGCAGCAATTCGGCGTTGTCCTCATCGATAACGCCTTCTTCCTCAACGGTTTCGATAACCGTGATCAGATCTTCATAGGTCAACGCCGTTTCGTCTTCGCCCCGTTTCCAAAGCTTGGACAAGCCGGCGATCATTCTCATAAACAGCCAAACCAACGGTTTTGTGATCCACATACAAAAACGCAGGATAGGCGAAACCAAAAGCGCATAGTTGTCGCAGAACTGTTTTGCCAGCTGTTTCGGCAAAATCTCGCCGAAAATCAGCAACAGGAAAGTCATTACGCCGGTCGCAACGGCAACACCGGCGTCTCCTACCAATGCCATGGCCACAATCGTAGCCACAGAGGAGGAGGATATGTTCACAAGGTTGTTACCGATCAAAACGGTACACAAGGCTTTATCGTAGTTATCGCTGATCTCTACCGCCCATTTTGCACGGCGGGACCCGGAATCGGCCGCTTTTTTCAGACGGGATTTGTTCGCCGCCGCGTAAGCGATCTCAGAAGAAGAGAAGAACGCGGAACCGATCATCAGCAAAACAATAGCAAGATACGGATTCATTATTCTTCCTCCTTTCCTTCGGGAACATCGTCGCCTTCATCCCAGATCTCTCCGACCAGCTCTTCCAGAATATCTTCCATAGTCACGATGCCCACGATCTTGCCCGATTCATCTGCGGCAAAACACATATGGGTGCGCGACTGGGTCAATTCGTCGAACAAATCGTCGATAGGACGAGTCTCGCTGACCGTCATGGTCTTGGAGATCACCTTACGGACCGATGCATGCTCGGGGTCGGCCAGATAGCTCTTGATGTAGCTGCGCACATCCAGAACACCGATGTAGGTGCCCCGTGCTTTTGACCAAACCGGCAAACGGGAGTATTTTTCCTGTCGGATCACGTTCAGCACTTCTTCTGTTTTCATGCCGGCAACAATACCGACCACAGACTCGGTGGGGATCATGATATCCCGCACGAGGGTGCTGTCAAATTCCAACGCAGAATGCAAAAGCTCACTTCTCTGCTGACCGTCCTCTTCGGTATCTGCCAGCGAGTCGATCATTTCCATCAGCTCATCTTCGGTCACGGTAGGCACTTCTTTTACTTTGAACAGGCGGCTGACCAGATTGGCCAGTCCGTCAAAGAAAGCGGAAACCGGTGTCATGACCTTCATCAAAAAGACCATGGATGGAGCAAAAAACAGTGCAGCAGACTCGGGACGGTCCTTGGCGTACTGTTTGGGGATCATCTCGGAAACGAAGAAAACAACAGCCGTAGTAACGATGGTCGAAATACCGGTATAGCCTTCGCCCCACAGTTTGGTGACCAGATAGGTCGAAAGAGACGCGGTACCGATATGCATGATGTTGTTTCCGATCAGCAAAGTAGAAAGCGCTTTGTTAAAGTGCTCCAGGATATACTCTGCCCGTTTTGCTCTTCTCTCGCCGTTTTCTGCCCGATGACGAATACGCATGGGATTGACCGATGCGAAAGCTGTCTCGGATGCGGCAAAATATCCGCCGCCAATGATCAGTGCAATAAGCAAGACAAATAACAAACTACTGTCTGTGTCCATGATTTGATCTCAAACCCCTTCCATTTTCGGAAAAATTACGTGCGCATAGATACACACAGCAGATATTATAGCATCTTTGCAAAATAAACGCAAGTTTTCGGTATTCATTTCGCTTTATTTACGCAAAAAAGCGGCGCTTTGCGCCGCTTTTCCCTATTCTTTCTGACCGGAACGAACCAGTGCGGCATACTTGCCGTCGAGAGCCATCAAGGTCTCGTGGTCGCCCTGCTCGATGATATTACCTTTTTCCAGCATAAAGATGCAGTCGCAATTCTGAATGGTGGAAAGCCGGTGCGCAATAAAGATCGAGGTTCGGTTCTGAGAGATCTGTGCAATAGAGTTCTGGATCATCTGTTCGGTATCGGTGTCGATATGGGCAGTGGCTTCATCCAGCACCAAAATCGAAGGATCCCGGGCAATGGCTCTTGCAAAGGACAAAAGCTGCCGCTGTCCGGTAGAGAAGTTAAGTCCCGCCTCGGTGACCTGTCCATCGAGACCGCCGCATTCTTCCACAAACTCGGCCGCGCAGGAAACTTCCAGCGCCTGCCGGATCTTTTCTTCGCTGTGGTTACCGTGGATATCGATGTTGTCACGGATGGAGCCGACAAACAGGAATACGTCCTGCAGCACCACCGAGATGCTCGAGCGCAAACTCTTAAGCTGCCAGCGTTCCAGCGGCACATCATCGATGAGGATGGTGCCCTTCTGCGGAATGTAGTACCGTCCAATCAGGTTGATGATGGTGGTCTTGCCGGCACCGGTGGAACCGACAAAGGCGACCTTTTCACCTGGCTGTACCGTAAAGTTGACGCCTTTTAAGATCCAGTTTTCATCGTTGTACGCAAACCAAACGTCCCGGAATTCCACCTTACCCACGACCGGTTTATCCCAGTCGCCGGCGTAAGGATCTTCCTGATCTTTTTCGTCGATCAAAGCAAAAATTCGGTCTGCCGAGACCATGGCAGACTGGATGGTGCTGTACGATTCCGCCAGCTCATTGATGGGCTCAAAAAACTGTTTGACATAATCGGTAAAGGCATACAGAACGCCCAGTTCCAACACCGCCGCGCCGCCAAAGTTACCGACGATGCGGTTATAGCCGAACCAGATCAAAAGGGCGATGACCAGGCTGTTAACGATCTCCATCACAGGACGCAGCGAGCTTTGCAGTTTGATCTGGAACAGGGTCACTTTCAGATATTCTTCATTGAGCGCGCGGAATTCATCCAGCTTGTTTTTCTGCCGGTTAAAAGCCTGAATGATACGCATGCCGGCAATGTTTTCTGCAAAGAAACCGTTGATCCGGCCGATGATGGCTTTCATCCGCTCCCAGTTTCGTTTGATCGCCTTGCGGATAGAAATGGTGATGACCGCGATCAGCGGGATACCGCAGAATGCAACCAGCGCCAGCTGCCAGTCCATATTGACCATCGTAAATACAAGGCTGACCAGCAGCAGGATATCCTGAAACAGGGTGACCAGAATGTCCGCGTAAAACTCGTTGAGGGTCTCAACGTCGTTGGTGCAGCGGGTGATCAAACGTCCGCTGCCGTATTTGTCGAGGGTTTTGATGGGCATATGCAGGATGTGGTCCATAACCTCGCCGCGAAGCTTGTGCAGAATAGACTGTCCGAAACGGGACAGGGTCCGGCGCTGCAGCATGGTAAACAGAGCGCTGACCATGACTACCAGCAGATAAGCGATGCCCAGGCCGGTGATAGAGTAAAGCCCCACCTGCGGCAGTTTTTGGGTAAGAAAATCGTCGATAATGGTTTTAACGATAAAGGGTTTGATCAGCACGCCCAGATTGGAAACCAGAACGCAGAAAAAGACGAAGTACAGATACTTCATAAACGGGCGCATCATAACGGCAAGCCGGACAAGGCTGGAGTGCTGTTTTTTCGGTTTATTCTGCGTCATCTGCGTCGCCTCCTTCCTCCTGCTGCAGGTACATGTGGGCATACAGACCGTCCAGTGCCATCAGTTCATCGTGGGTGCCCCGCTCGGCGATCTGACCGTCTTTGATAAAGATGATCTCTTCGGCATGACGGACAGCGCTCAGTCGGTGAGAGATGATGAGGGTGGTCTTTCCGTTAAAGTAATCGGCAAGTCTTGCCAGGATCTGTTTTTCCGTATGGTTATCTACCGCGGACAGGGTATCGTCCAGGATCAGCATCTGCGGGTTTCGGATCAGCGCTCGTGCCAGCGCGATGCGCTGCTTCTGTCCGCCGGACAGATGGGTTCCGCGCTCACCCACCTGTGTGTCGTACCCGTCGGGGAAACCGGCAATATCGTCATGGACCGATGCCAGCTTCGCCGCATGGATCATATCCTCATCGGTAGCACCGGGATGATAGAACTTGATGTTATCCCGAATGGAAGCCGAGAAAAGAAATCCGTCCTGCGGGACAAAACCCGCCTGCTCACGGATGGCCTTCGCCGGGATCCCGGTAATGTCTTTTCCGCCCAGATAAATGCTTTCGGACGGTACTTCGTACATTTTCAAAAGCAGCTGGACCAGCGTGGTCTTACCGCTTCCGGTCGGTCCTACGATTCCGAGGGTCGCACCTTCGGGAACCGTGACCGAGATATGATCCAGCGCATTGGTGTCGGCACCTTCATAGCGGAAGGAAAGATCCTTCACTTCCAGATCGCCGCCCACCGGCTCCTTGGCGTCCTCCATCTCCTTTTCGGGGATGCCGGGCTGCTCCAGGATCTCAGACAGACGTTTGAAGGAGGCCAAGCCTCTCTGCAGCATGTTGATGATTCGTCCCAGGCTCATGACCGGATGCTGTACCAGCATCAAGGAGCCGTTGAAGGTGACCAGCGAGCCGAGGCTCAGGGCACCGTCCATGACCATTTTACCGCCTGCGATCAGACCGATGGTATAGCAAAGACCAAAGACCATCGAGATAGAAGGCCAGATCATGGAAGAAGTATCCGCCAGATCAACGTTGGCTTTATACATTCTTTCGCTGATCTCAGAAAACTCTGCCTGACGTTCTTCTTCTTTCGCAAAGCTTTTGATGACCTGCACGCCCATGATGGTCTCGTTTACCTCACCGGACAGCTCGGAGAATAAGGCCTGCACACCGCGGAATTTCCGCCGTACCACAGAACCCAGCTTCAGAATGATAAATACAGCCACCGGGATCGGCAGAAGAGCCAGCACCGTCAGCTTCGGATCCACTTCGGTGACCATGCTGCGGATCGCCAGGATCGCAGTGGAAATGCCGCTGACACCCATGGCAATGACCTGGCCGAAGGTCATGCGCACCGCGCCCACGTCGTTGACCGCATATGCCATCAGATCGCCGGAACGCTGACGGGACAGATAGGACACCGGCAGATTCTCCAACTTTACAAAAAGCTCCTCGCGCAGCCAGTTTTCCAGATGGCGGGAGTTTCCGATGATGTAATACCGCCAGATAAAACGGGTCACAAACACACCCAGTGCGATCAGTACGATATACAGCGCCTGCGTATAAACTTCCTTTCGGCTGATGTTGGCAATATTCATGTCCATTGCGTCAATGGCATTGCCCAGCGCGATGGGCGCTAAAGTGGAAATGTAGGAGCTTGCCACCAGAAAGACAAGTCCCGGCAGGTATCTCCATCCGTGTTTTTTCAAAAATCGTTTCAGCATATACTCTCCTTCCCGGGACAGTCCTTTGCCCCGCTGCCGTTTTATCGGTCGCTGCCGTTTTGCTGCAAGCTTTCATCCAGCCGCTCGAACAGCTTTTTCAGTGTCTCTTTTTCCGCATCCGACAAAACGCCGAACATTTTCTCCGCCATTTCGTTTCTCGCTTCTCTGTTCTGTTCGGATACGGCCTTTCCCTCTTCGGTGATGTGGATATTGATCTTTCGGCGGTCGTTTTGGTTGTTTTTTCGTACGATCCATCCGTTTTTCTGCATCTTGTCCAGCAGCTCGCTTAGAGTTGCCGCCCGGATCTGCAGCCGCTCAGCCAGTTCTTTCTGACCGATCCCGTCCTCCCGGGTCAGGATCATGAGGATCTTGCCCTGCCCGTGGCGGATGCCGACCTTGTCGTTTGCGATTTGATGATACTGCCGGTGCATCAGATTAAAGGTATGATGAAACTGATGCATCAGGTCGATGCCGGAAATATCAGCCATACTGCCGCCTCCTTTTTAGGCACCTAATAAATCTGATCCTATTTTACTCCTATTTCCAGTCTTTGTCAATATCGTTAGGTACCTTATTTTAAAAACACAAAAGAAAAACCCGGTCAAACGACCGGGGATTTCTTTTTTAAAGTCTGCCGTGGATATCATCCTGCAGCAATTTATATTCGATCGAATCGACCAGCGCTTTCCAGCTGGCTTCGATGATGTCGGGCGAAGCGCCGACGGTGGTCCAGACCTGCTCGCCGTCGGTACTCTCGATCAGTACGCGAACCGTGGCGGCGGTTGCATCTTCAGGTGTCATTACGCGCACCTTGTAGTCGATCAAGCGGACTTTTGCCAACGACGGATAAAACACTTCCAAGGCTTTGCGCAGCGCTTTATCCAGCGCATGCACAGGACCGTTTCCTTCCGCGGCGGTGATCTCTTCCTTCTCCCCTACCTGGATCTTGACAAGGGCGGAAGCAAGCTGACTCTCGGCGATCTCCTTATGCTGCTGACCCATGATCCGGAAGTGATGCAGTGTAAAATACTCCTTCATCTTCCCCAGTTCCTTATGGATCAGCACATCGATGCTGGCAAGGGCGGACTCAAACTGATAGCCCTGATATTCCAGCTCTTTGATATGATGAATGATCCGCTCGGTGACCGGTGAAAACTTGGTCACCGTTGGGTCGATCCGCATGATCCGGTTGAGGATGGCGGTCCGTCCCGCCATTTCGGAGACGAGGAGGTTGCGTCGGTTGCCGACCAGCTCCGGGTCTATATGCTCAAAGGAGCGGCGCAGCTTCTGCACGCCGTCCACATGCATACCGCCTTTGTGGGAAAACGCGCTCTTTCCCACGTAGGGAGAAGAGGGCGGGATCATATAGTTTGCCACTTCCGCCACGAACCGGGCGGTGTGGGTCAGTTCGGAAATACTGTTGTGCGGGATGCACTGGTATTTTCTTTTCAGCTGCAGGGTGGGAATGATTGCGGAAAGATTGGCGTTTCCGCATCTCTCTCCGTAACCCAAAAGGGTCCCCTGCACATGGTCGCAGCCCGCATCCACAGCAAGCAGGCTGGATGCGACCGCACAGTCCATATCGTTGTGGCAGTGGATGCCAAGGGGCACAGCGCAGACTTTTTTCACTTCCTGCACCACTTCGTAGATCTGCTGCGGAAAACATCCGCCGTTGGTGTCGCACAAAACGATCCGCACAGCGCCCGCTTCCTCCGCGGCTTTTACCGTCTGCAGCGCGTAAGCGGGATTCTCCTGATAGCCATCGAAGAAATGCTCCGCATCAAAAAACACCTGTTTGCCCATAGCGGTAAAATAAGCGACCGTATCGTGGATCATCAAGAGGTTCTCCGCCAAAGAGGTTTTCAGAACGTCAGTCACGTGCAGGCTCCAGCTTTTTCCGAACAGGGAAACATACTCGGTCCCTGCCTGTGCCAAAGCGACACAGCCCGCATCCTCTTCCGGTTTGATCCCCGGTTTTCTGGTCGCGCCAAAGGCCACCAGCTTGGCATTTCGAAAAGGATTTTCATGAATGCGGCGGAACAGTTCCATATCTTTCGGGTTGGAATGGGGGTTTCCGGCCTCGATAAATCCGATGCCAAGCTGATCCATCGCATAAGCGATCCGCAGCTTATCCTCCAGGGAATAAAAGATCCCCTCAGCCTGCGCGCCGTCGCGCAAAGAAGTATCCAAGATCTCGATCTGCCGCATGATAGTACCTCTTTCGTCAAAATAAGTCATTTTATATGATAGAAGATTCCCTTGCCTTTGTCAACGCAAAGGCGTGTATAAGCCCTTTTCCGCCGGCCATGCTAAAGAAAAAGGAGGGTTTTATGAAACGGAAGATCTTGCTTTTTCTTTTTGGCGGCATCGGCTATTGCCTTTTGGAACTTCTTTGGCGGGGACGGACCCATTGGTCCATGGGGATCTGCGGCGGGCTTTGTCTGATCGGCATCAGCCGAATTGATAAGCTGCCTTTATCCCTGTGGAAAAAATCCTTGTGCGCAGCGGCGCTGATCACGGCGGTAGAGCTGTACACCGGCATCGCGGTCAATCTGTGGCTGCGGTGGAACGTATGGGATTACAGCGGGATGTGGCTGAACTTCTATGGGCAGATCTGCCCGCTGTTCTCTTTTTTCTGGCTGCTCCTTTCCCTTTGTCTCTTTGCCTTGATGAGGCTGATCCACTGCAAAGAAAAAGCCGTGAAGAAATATCTTCACGGCTTTTAGCAGCATTTTTAGTGAACGTCCTCGAAGATGGCTTCTTCCTCTTCGGGTCTTCCGTTTGCTTCGTAATAGGGATCAATAGCGTATTTTTTCACAGCCGGGTAGGCGTTAAAGGTCATAATGAACAGCGGGATCACAAGACCTACAAAGGGCAGGATCATGACAGACAGCGGATAGAGCTTGTACTCCAGCCACAAAAAGCCCACCGCAAAGATCAAAGTGCAGACATTGCGGATCAGATTCAAAAAGACAAACAGCAGGCAGTTTTTGATGATGTCCCGCAGCTTCAGATCCACCGTTACGATCATCAGGAACACGTGGAACGTCTCAAAAGCGAGAATGATCGCCATCAGCACGATCGCAGCACGGGCGAGGATGCTGAAAACACCGCCGGGCAGCAGCTGCGCATATACCGTATAAGAGGCGTAGCAGGCGAACAGCGCCACTGCGTTAAACAAAAACGCGCCAACCGACTGTTTGTAGTTCTGTTTAAACTGCTGCAAGAAGTCGGAAAACAGAAAAACAGGGGTCCGGGTGGTAAAACAGCGCAGAACATAAACGGCTGCAGAGGTCGCCGGTCCGGCAGTAAATGCTGCAATGAGGAAGAACAGCAGATATGCCAGCGTGGGGCTGATATTGGTCATGAACGCGCTCGCCGCGATCGCCGGGATCCAGAACAGAAGATACAGCAGATTCAGTTGGATCATCTTCCAGAATTTTGCAAAAAACAGCTCGAAAAACAGGAAAAACGGTCGTTTTTGCTGCTCGTTCTTCTCAACGCCTTTACCGGGTTTGGAATAATTTTTTGTAAACAGTCCCATCTTATCTCTCTCCTGAATGAACACTTGGCGGATGACCGCTTCTTTAATGATACCACAAATTCCGAAAAAGTCATCTCTTTTTTGTGAACGTTCCGCCAAATTCGATCGGATCAGCGCAAAAATAAAAGACTGATCGCTCCGTCAAGCAGCGCAGCGGGGACAAGTAGGATAAACAGAAGGACAAACCGCATCAAAAACGGTTTCAGCAAAAGACTTTTGCCTTCTTTCACAGCAGCGAGCATACCAAAGGAAAAGCGCAAAGCGGTTTGTCCCGCCCATAAAAGGCAAAAGGCGGTCATCAGGCAGTTCACAAGCAGCACGGGCAGCATCTGCCGCGCCGCATCGTTCTGCCACAGACGGTACAGACCGCCCGCACAAAAACCGTATCCTACTCCCCGCAGAAATACCGTTACAAGTACAAGAGGCTGTCCGAAAAGGCAGCATCCGCCCAAAAACAGCAGCAGCATCGGGATCATCATGCCCAAAAAAGAAGATGCCCAGATCGCCGGCAAACGGTTTTCCTGACGAAACTGTCCGTAACCTTCGATGAGCGTAAGGACGAGTGTTTGCCCTGCCGTGTTTTTGACAGTCAGCGCGCCGATCAGGATCCCCAGAAAAAACAGGATAAGAAGCGCAAAAAACAGTTCATTACGGTATACAAGGCGCAGAATGTTCCGGACACTTTTTCGGTATGGGGTATATGCCTTTCGCAAGCAGGTCCCTCCTTTGTACAAGCTATGGCACACTATATGAAGCTTTGTCCGAAAAAAGAACAAAGAAAAGAGCCGTGGTAAGGCTGACGCCTACCACGGCTCTTTGACGCAGTATTAAGGAAAAAGATTCGTTTTCGGGCGTATAAAGTCCTAAGTGAGGCCGCCCTTCGGAAGGCTCTTTTTATGCTCTTCGTTTATTTCGGCTGCCAACGCCCATCACGCCGCCAAATGCAGACGCCGCAAGAGCAAGGATCAGCTGTACGCCCTGTGTGATATCCGCCGAAACGTCGGTGATCGCCAGAGACAGCACAAGAAGGATCAGGCAGCAGACCGTTCCGGACAAAAGACCGCAAAGCAGTCCCCGCTTTCCCACGATGCGTGCAGCCAGATAGCCGCTGACCAGGGCACCCACCGCCATCGAAACAATGGCAAGGGGCTGAATGATCCCCTGCGGGATATCCTGCAGGGTCAGGATCAGGGAAAGAACTGTCAGGATGGCAGAGGTGACCAAAAGCCCCATCGCTGCACCAAACAAGACAGGAAGCAGCCATCGCTGCCAGCCGGAATCTTTTTTCATAACAGGTTTGCGCATTTCTATCACTCCCGACCAGGCTCTATCTGCTAACAGCATATTCCGGGCGGGGATGATTTATGCCGGACGAACCCTTTTCTCCGTAAACGAAATTAGTCCTCGTGAACGGTCAGACAGCTTTCAACAGCTTTGCGCAGAATGCGGATCTTGCTGCGCTCGTTGCCGGTCTCGATCACCAGAGTATCGTCTTTGATGCTTACGATGATACCGATGATACCGCCGTAGGTAACGATCTCGTCACCGATCTGCAGGTTGGAACGCATATTGGCTTCTTCTTTGGTTTTCTTGTTCTGCGGACGGATCAGCATGAAATAGAAAACGACCAGAACCAGCGCCAGAGGCAGAAAAGACATCAGCATGCTGCCGGCGCCGGGAGTTTCGGTAGTCAGAAACAGATTGAACATTGTGGTTTTCCTCCAATTTTTGATGATTTCGTAATGTTTATCATAGCATGGATCCCCTTTTTCCGCAAGGCTTTCCACGCAAAGATTCTCAGATCAGATCCGTTTTCCCAGCACTTCGCGCTGTTCCTCGTAGAACTGCTCAAAACGGCCTTCGTCCAGCGCCTGACGGATCTTTTCCATCAGGGTGTTGTAGAAATACAGATTGTGCTGCACCGCAAGACGCATCCCCAGCATCTCGTTGGATTTGAACAGATGCCGCAGATACGCTCTGGAATGATTGCGGCAGGTGGGGCAATCGCACGCTTCGTCGATGGGAAGAAGATCCCGCTCGTATTTTGCGTTCTGGATATTGCGGATGCCTTTCCAGGTGAACAGATGTCCGTGACGGGCATTTCTCGAGGGCATTACGCAGTCGAACAGGTCCACGCCGCGGTGAACCGCTTCGAGGATGTTGACCGGTGTTCCCACGCCCATCAGATAGCGGGGTTTATTGGCAGGAGCAAAGGGCATGACCGCTTCGATGATGCGGTACATCTCCTCTGCGGTCTCACCCACCGCAAGTCCGCCGATGGCGATACCGTCCAGATCCATACCGGCGATCTCCCGCATATGCTGGGCGCGCAGATCGTCGAACACGCAGCCCTGGTTGATGCCAAAAAGCATCTGGTGGGGATTTACGGTACCTTCCTGCTTATTAAGACGGTCCATCTCTTCCCGGCAGCGCCACAGCCAACGGGTGGTCCGGGCGACCGATGCTTCGGCATATTTTCTCGGAGCGGGGTTTTCCACGCACTCGTCAAAGGCCATCGCAATGGTGGAACCGAGATTGGACTGGATCTGCATCGACTCTTCCGGTCCCATAAAAATGCGCTTTCCGTCTACGTGGGAGTTAAAATAAACGCCTTCTTCTTTGATCTTGCGCAAAGAAGCCAGCGAAAAGACCTGAAAACCGCCGCTGTCGGTGAGGATCGGACCTTTCCATCCCATAAATTTATGAAGGCCGCCCAGATCCCGGATCAGCTTGTCGCCGGGACGGATATGCAGATGATAGGTGTTGCACAGTTCCACCTGACATTTCAGATCCACCAGATCAAAGGATGAAATGCCGCCTTTGATCGCGGCGGAAGTGCCCACATTCATAAAGGCAGGCATCTGGATATCGCCATGGACCGTGTGGAATACGCCGCGGCGGGCATTGCCTTCCTGTTTCATGAGCTCGTACATAGTTTCTCCTCCTGTTGCCGACCGTCGGCAGGGTAAAATACAGATACTTCGTTATTATATCGTATTTTCCCCTTCGTTACAATGGATTCTTTCTTCTTCTCTTTTCTTTTTCCCACTTCGGTGATAAAATAAAAGTATTCTATCTCGCAGGAGGGCTAATTATGGAATATCGGCTGCAAAAGGGCTCGGTCACCGCGGTCTGCGAAAGCCACGGCGGTGAACTGGTCTCGCTGAAAGATCAAAGCGGTCACGAATACATCTGGCAGGGTGACAGCCGCTATTGGGGCGGGCGCAATCCCAATCTTTTCCCCGCCATCAACGCCATGAAGGACGGTGTCGTCCGGTTTGACGGTGTTCCCTATCCCTTGCAGCGCCACGGATTTGCCCGTCATGCAGAGTTCTCGGTTTTCGATAAAGGGGATGACTTTATCGTTTTTGAGCTGCGGGAATCGGA
>JAFQTW010000056.1 GCA_017408855.1 Oscillospiraceae bacterium
CTCATATGGATACCTCTCCCGATGCTTCCGGCGCTAACATCAAGCCCCAGATCGTGAAAAATTACGACGGCGGCGATATTGTTCTCAACGAGGAAAAAGGCATCGTGCTCAGCCCCAAAAACTTTCCCAAAATGCTCAACTATGTGGGCAAAGATCTGATCACCACCGATGGTACCACCCTGCTGGGCGCTGACGACAAGGCGGGCATCGCCGCCATCATCAGCATGGCAGAGTACCTGCTGGAGCATCCCGAGGTCAAACATGGTACCATCAAGCTGGGCTTTACCCCCGATGAAGAGGTCGGCACCGGCGTGGATCACTTTGACGTGAAGAAATTCGGCGCCGAGTTTGCTTACACTGTTGACGGTGGCACCATCGGCGGTCTGGATTACGACAACTTCAACGCTTCTTCCGCAAAAGTCAAAATCAACGGTCTGGGTGTACATCCCGGCTCTGCTAAGGGCAAGATGATCAACGCGCTGCTGGTAGGTATGGAATTCCACGGCATGCTGCCTGTTTTCGAGGATCCCGCCAACACCGAGGGTCACGAGGGCTTTAACCATCTGGGCTCTATGAAGGGCGATGTGGAGACCTGCGAGATGTCCTACATCATCCGTGACCACGATTCTGCCAAACTGGAGAAGAAAAAATCCCTGTTTGTCAAAGCGGCGGAGTATCTCAACGCCAAATACGGCGACAAGACCGTTGAGGTGACTCTGAAAGACTCTTACCGCAACATGAAAGAGCAGATCCTGGACAATATGTACATCGTTGACGCGGCCCGCGAGGCAATGGAAGGTATCGGCGTAAAGGTCATCACCGCACCGGTCCGCGGCGGTACCGACGGCGCGAGACTGTCCTTTATGGGACTGCCCTGCCCCAATCTGGGCTCCGGCAGCCACAGCGCCCACGGCAAGTTTGAGTATGTCTGCATTCAGGCTATGGAGCAGAATGTGGAGGTCCTCACCGCCATCGCCAAAAAGATCTGCGAGATCCACGCGAAATAGTTCCCCAAAAAGGAAAAAGGAGAGGCTTTGCCTCTCCTTTTTTGTTTGCCGAGGATAACTTTTGTTTCCCTTGACCAACCGGAAAACCAATCCATATAATGAAAAAAGACTTTTGGAAAGGCGGGTTTTTATGACCGAGCTTTTGATCCGGTTGTTTGTCAAAGACCGGACCGATGCGTCCAGTCCCGTGGGACGGGGGCAGTACGGTACACTGTCCGGTTGGGTCGGGGTGTTCTGCAACCTGTTTTTGTTTTTGCTGAAATATCTGATGGGACATGTGGTAGGCTCCATCGCGATCATCGGCGACGGCTTCAATAATCTGTCCGATGCGGGCAGCGGTATCGTGACATACATCGGCTTTCGGGCAGCGGCACAGCCTGCCGATGAGGACCATCCCTTCGGGCATGGAAGGATCGAATATCTCAGCGGGCTGGTGATCACCTTTTTCGTCTTTCTGGTGGGCTTTGATGTGGTCAAAACCGCCGTTGGAAAGATCCTGCATCCCGAGGATGTTCCGTTTCACGGATGGGTGCTGGCGGCATTGCTTCTTTCGGTGGCAGTCAAACTGTGGCTGAGTGGATTTTACCGCAAACTGGCGCAGATCATCGACTCTTCTGCGTTAAAAGCCGCCGCGCAGGACAGCCGGAACGATGTTTTTTGCACCGCCGCGGCGATTATGGGGATGGTGCTTTCGCCGGCGCTGCCTTTTTCGGCGGACGGCTGGCTGGGTCTGGCGGTGGGACTGTTCATTTTGTACGGCGGATTTTTGCTGGCAAAAGAAACGGTGGGTCCGCTGCTGGGACAAAAGCCCGATCCCGATTTGGTGGAACAGATCGGTGAGATCTTAAAAAGCGATGACGGGATCATTGGGGTACACGATCTGATTTTGCATGACTACGGTCCGGGACGGCGAATGGGCTCGGCCCATGTAGAGATCTCCCGCACCGAAGACCCGATGCAGGCTCACGAGCGGATCGACCGGCTGGAAAAACAGATCCAAAGCCGGATGCAGATCCCTTTTGTGCTGCATTACGATCCGGTGGCAGACGACTGCGGCGAGACCCTTCGACTGCGGCAGTTGGTCGAAGAGGCGGTCCGGTCGGTGGGAGAAGAAATGAGCATCCACGACTTTCGGATCGGAGAAAAGGGTGTGCTGCAGTTTGACGTGGCTGTTCCGCCGCGGGAAACACGGGAGAACGGGCTTTTGAAAAGCCGGATCGATGAGGCGATCGAACAGTCCGGCAAAGCTTACCGAACCGCGATCACCTTTGACAGAACCTATCTGTAACGAAAAAACCGCCATCTCAGATGGCGGTTTTTTGTTTGCTCTTTCCGGCGCGCCGTGGGAGACAGCGGCAGAAGGGGAAAGAGGACGGTTTGCGGCGGCGCAAATACGCCGGACAGTGCCGCAAAAAAGTTTCGGAATCTGCATTCCAAGCTCTATTATAGTAAAGATATTTACTAAATGCAATAGTAAATATCTTTACTATGCTAACATTTTCCCAGAAAGTGTTGGTGAGAAGGATGAATCTGTATATGCAGCGCCTTCGCAATCTGCGGGAGGATCACGATCTGACCCAGCAGCAGGTGGCGGAGCTTTTGGGGACTTCCCAGACCATGTATGCCCGATACGAGAGGGGCGCTTCCGAGCTGCCCATCCGCCATCTGGTGACCCTGTGCCGGTACTATAAAGTTTCTGCCGATGTGGTGCTGGGGCTGGAAGGCGGCAGAAAAAAGCTGAGATAAACGAAAAAGAGAGGCGAAAGCCTCTCTTTTGTTTATTTATAAAATCTGGCTTTGGATGTAGCCGCCGCCCACCACATAGTCCCCATCGTACAGCACGCAGGACTGACCCGGTGCGGGGGCTCGCTGGGGGGTGTCGAACAGGACCTGAACGGTGCCGTCCGGCAGCGGCTCGACACAACAGGGTGCTTCTTTGGCGGCGGAACGGATCTTGGCGCCGGCACGCAGCGGTGCGGTCAGCTCATCGAAGAGGATCCAGTTGCAGTCGCGCAGGATGACACCTTTGGCGAATTCCTCGCCGGCATCGCCCAGATAGATGCGGTTGGTGACAGGGTCCATGGATTTGATGAACACCGGTCTGCCTAAAGCGATGCCCAGTCCTTTGCGCTGACCGATGGTGTAGTGCAAAAGTCCCTGATGCTCGCCGCAGTCTTTTCCGTCGGGGGCGATGAACCGTCCCTTTTTCATGGCGCCGAAATGACGCTCGATATAGCCGGCGTAGTCGTTGTCGGGGATAAAGCAGATCTCCTGACTGTCCGGCGCCGATGCGCAGGCAAGTCCCGCTTTTGCGGCGACAGCACGCACCTCGTCCTTGCTCATTTTTTCCAGCGGCAGATGCAGCATCGACAGCTGTTTCTGGCTCAGGCGGTAGAGCATATAGGACTGGTCCCGGGGAACAAAGCCTGCTTTTTTCAGCAGAAAACGACCGTCCTTTTCCTCGATGCCCGCGTAATGTCCGGTGACCACTTTGGAAAAACCGTGCTTTTGCGCCTCCCGGCAAAGGATGGCGAATTTGGTGGTGGGGTTGCAGAAGATGCAGGGATTGGGGGTCTCGCCCCGGCGATAGCTTTCGGCCCAGGGGATGACCACCTCTTTTTGGAACCATTCTTCCTCGTTGGCCACCAAAAGCTCAATGCCCATGGCGTCCGCCGCTTCCTGCGCCGCTTTCACGGTACCGTCGTGGGCGGGGGAAAGATGCAGCACCAGTCCGGTGACCTCGTATCCCTCGTCCTTCATCAGCTGCACGCAGGTGGAAGAATCCACCCCGCCGGACAGGGCAACGAGGATCTTGTTACAGGTCACAGGCAAGTTCCGCATGATCGTCATCCAGATCTTTCAGCTCGCCCACAAAGGGAGTGGGGTCGATGCCCTGGCGGGTGTAGTAGTCGGCCAGAGCGGATTTGATGGCCTGCTCAGCCAGTACGGAACAGTGGATCTTAACAGGCGGCAGACCTTCCAGCGCCTCGACAACGGCGGAGTTGGTCAGCTTGAGGGCATCCTCAACGGTTTTGCCCATGATCAGCTCGGTCGCCATCGAGCTGGTGGCGATGGCGGCGCCGCAGCCGAAGGTCTTGAACTTAACGTCCTCGATGACGCCGTTTTCGATCTTGAGATAGATTTTCATGATGTCGCCGCATTTGGCGTTGCCCACTTCGCCCACGCCGTTGGCATCAGCGATCTCACCAACGTTGCGGGGATTGGTGAAATGGTCCATTACTTTCTCGGAATATAACATAGAGGTCTCCTCCTTATTTTATGCGTTTTTGATCTTTTCCCACAGGGGGCTCATCATGCGCAGGCGGTCGATGACACCGGGCAGAACTTCCAGGATGTAGTCCACATCCTCCATGGTGTTGTAGTCGCTGAAGGTCAGGCGCAAAGAGCCGTGGGCCACTTCGTGTACCAGACCGATGCTCAAAAGAACATGGCTGGGATCCAGCGAGCCGGAGGTGCAGGCGGAACCGGAAGAAGCGCAGATGCCGTTGGCATCCAATGTCAGGAGCAGTGCCTCGCCCTCAACACCCTCGAAGGAGAAGTTCACGTTGCCGGGCAGACGTTTTTCGGCGTGACCGTTGAGATGTACTTTTTCCATTTTGGAGATGCCCTCGATCAGCTTGTCGCGCATGGCGGACAGCTTTTTCTGACGGGCGGGGATATCGGCGCAGGCCATTTCCATGGCTTTGCCCAGACCGACGATGGCAGCGATGTTCTCGGTGCCGGCACGGCGGCTTCTTTCCTGGGCACCGCCGTCGATCAGATTGGGCAGGCGCAGACCCTTGCGGCAGTAAAGAACGCCGATGCCCTTCTGGGCGTGGATCTTGTGTCCGGACAGAGAGAGCATATCGATGTTCTGCTCTTCCACGTTGATCTCCACATTGCCGATGGCCTGGACCGCGTCGGTGTGGAACAGAACGCCGTGCTTTTTGCAGACGGCGCCGATCTCGGCGATGGGCTGAACGGTACCGATCTCGTTGTTGGCGTACATGATGGTCACCAGAGCGGTGTCCTCACGGATGGCATCCTCAACCTGCTGGGCGGTAACGAGACCGTCCTTGTCCACCGGCAGGTAGGTGACTTCAAAGCCCTCTTTTTCCAAAGCGGCACAGGTGTGCAGAACGGCGTGATGCTCGAACACGGTGGTGATGATGTGCTTTTTGCCCTTGGGCGCCATCAGCTTGGCGGCGCCTTTGATGGCCCAGTTGTCCGCCTCGGAGCCGCCGGAGGTAAAGTAGATCTCTACGCCGTAGTCGGGACGGGACTCTTTTACGCCCAGCGCTTTTTCGATCTGGTGGCGGGCATTTTCCATGGCGAGGCGTGCCTCACGTCCTTTTTTGTAGATGCTCGAAGCGTTGCCGTAGCCTTCGGTCAGCCAGGGCATCATGGCATCGAGCACTTCCGGAGCGATCTTGGTGGTCGCTGCGTTATCTGCGTAAACAAAACGTTTCATATTTTTCATCCTTTTTCTTTGGGATTCATATACTGTCAGAGGGAAAAATTCCCTGTCTACAAACTTATAATATAGTAAGTTAGTAGGAATTGCAATAGGGGGAAGCAAAAGATTTCAGAAAGTGGGGAAAAATCAGTAAAGATGCGGTTTTTCCGCCGGTTTATCCGAGAAAATGCGAGGTGTAATAGCCCACCGCCAGTTTGTCGCACCGCTCGTTTTCCGGGTGTCCCGCATGACCCTTGACCCAGCGGAAGGTGACCTCGTGTGTTTCGCACAAAGAAAGCAGCGGCTCCCACAGATCGGCGTTTAAAGCCGGGGACTTATCCTTTTTGCGCCAGCCGTTTGCCCGCCAGGACCGTGCCCAGCCCTTTTCGATGCCGTTGACCACATACTGACTGTCGGTGGTCAAAAGGACACGGCAGGGCTCTTTCAAAGCGGACAGCGCCGCGATGACCGCCGTCAGTTCCATACGGTTGTTGGTGGTCTCTTTTTCGCCGCCGCACAGCTCTTTTTCCACACCGTTATAGCGCAGGACCGCACCCCATCCGCCGGGACCGGGATTGCCCGAGCAGGCGCCGTCGGTAAACACTTCCACCTGTTTCATCTGCGTTCCGCCTTTCTGTTTCGGTCGGCCAAAGCATCCGGAAGGATTTTTTGACCCATACACAAAAATTATACTATGAACCGACGGGTATCTCAAGAAAATTTTGCGGGACCCGGGTAGAAGGAGCAGAATCCGTCCAGACTGAAAAGGAAGGGAACGGGCAGCCGCTTGACAGTTTGGGACCCAGCGGTTAAACTAAGGAGCAAGATCGTGTTCGTGCTTTCTTACAAAAGTCTTCCCCAAAAGCGGGAAGCGACCGCTCACGGAAATGTAGATTTGGGGCGGTTTTCGGTTACATAGGTCGGTCGGCTTCTTTTTCGAGAGCGGAAAAAGAAAAGGATCCCGTTCGGCCCCGAACATTCTTTTGCTCCGCGCCTGTGGACGGTCGGAACAGAAGGTCTGCCTGACTTTAACGGAAGGTCGGGTCTGATTTTGTGCCGGTTTTTTCGAAAAAAAGGGAAAAACGGGCGAATAATACGAATATTTGAAAAAGAAACGCCTCAAAAAAAGGGGCTGTTTGCGCTGTTTTGACGCGCAAAAACCGAAACTGGAGGGAAAAAATTGTCTGTTAGTCTGGACGAGAAAATCAGAAAAGAAAACGAATTGCTGGAAAAAAGTGAGAGTCTTTTGGAAAAGACCGTGAAAAAAGCCATGAACTTTACCCGCAAGAAAAAATCCGCCGCGAAAAAAGAAGAGCCTGCCGCCCCGAAGGGAAAAGAGCCGCAGGCAAAAGCGGAGGAAAAGCTGCCGCCCAAAAAGCGCAGCGGGAAAAAATCCCCGGCGGGAAAGGAAACGGCAAAAGCGGAAAAAGAGGCGGTAAAGACAGAAAAGAATAAAAAACCGGTCGAGAAAAAGAAAGCATCCGCCAAAAAGAACGAGAAAAAATCCGCGCCCGCAGCGGAAAAATCCACCGGAAAGAAAGGGGCATCCGCACCGAAAAAAGAGGCGAAGGCTCCTGCCAGAAAGCCGGCGGCGAAGAATCAGCCGTCCAAAAAGAAAGAGCAAAAGCCCGCACCCCAAGAGCCGGTCCGGATCATCAGTCTGGGCGGTCTTAACGAGATCGGAAAAAACATTACCGTGTACGAAAGCGGAAACGATCTTTTGGTGGTGGACTGCGGTCTTGCTTTCCCCGAATCGGATATGCCCGGTGTTGACTCGGTCATCCCCGATTTCACCTATCTGATCAAGAACAAAGAGCGGGTCCGCGGCGTGGTGATCACCCACGGACACGAGGATCATATCGGATCGCTCCCCTATCTGCTCAAAGAGATCGATGTGCCGCTGTACGGCACGCCGCTGACCCTGGGTCTGGTGGAAGGCAAGCTCAAGGAGCACGGTCTTTTGGGCAAGGTGAAGATGAACATCATCCATCCCGGCGATGTGGTGAAGCTGGGCTGCATGAGCGCCGAGGCCATCCGGGTGAACCATTCCATCCCCGACGCGGTGGCCTTCGCCATCCATACCCCTGCCGGCATCGTGGTACACACCGGCGACTTTAAGATCGACTACAACCCCGTGGAAGGGGACGTCATCGATCTGGGCCGCTTCGGTGAGCTGGGCAAGCAGGGCGTTCTGGCGCTGCTGATGGACTCCACCAACGCGGAAAAACCCGGCAGCACCCCGTCGGAAAGCAAGGTGGGCGAGAGCTTTGCCACCCTCTTTGCCAGAGGGGAAAACCGCCGCATCATCGTGGCGAGCTTTTCTTCCAACATCCACCGCATCCAGCAGATCGTGGACATCTGCGAGAAAAAGGGCAGAAAGATCGCCGTTTCCGGACGCAGCATGATCAACGTGGTGTCCAAGGCCATTGAGCTGGGCTATCTGCATGTGCCGGAAGGGATGCTCATCGATATCGACGCCATCCGCCGCTACCCTGCCAATGAGGTGACCATCATCACCACCGGCAGCCAGGGCGAGCCCATGTCGGCGCTGACCCGCATGGCGGGCGGCGATCACCGTCAGGTGCAGGTGACCGAAAACGATCTGATCATCATTTCCGCCACCCCCATCCCCGGCAACGAAAAGCATGTGGGACGGGTGGTCAACGAGCTTTTGAAATCCGGCGCCGACGTGGTGTACGAAAGAATGTACGAGGTGCATGTTTCCGGTCACGCCTGTCAGGATGAGCTGAAGCTGATGCTCAATCTGGTTCGGCCCAAATTCTTTATCCCGGTCCACGGCGAGTACAAACATCTGAGAAAACACGCGGATCTGGCCGTTGCCATGGGCATGGATCCGGAAAAGGTATACATCAGCGACATCGGTCGGGTGATGGAGCTGGACGGCGAGACCCTAAGGGTCACCGGTACCGTTCCTGCCGGCAGAGTGCTGGTGGACGGTCTGGGCGTGGGCGACGTAGGTTCCATCGTGCTGCGGGACCGCAAGCATCTGGCCGAGGACGGTCTGATCATTCTTGTGGCTGCCATCGACGGCGACAGCGGCGCGCTTTTGTCCGGTCCGGACATCGTTTCCCGCGGTTTTGTGTACGTGCGTGAGGCAGAAGAGCTGATGAACGAGACCCGTGCCATCGCCAAAAAAGCCATCGACGAATGTATCGCCGGCAATATCCGGGAGTGGGGCACCATCAAAAACCGTCTGCGGGACGAGGTGGGCAGCTTCCTGTTCCAAAAGACCCGCCGTTCTCCCATGATCCTGCCGATCATTCAGGAGATCCACAGCGGAAAAGAGTAAACAAAAGCCGACTCAAAGGGCGGCCTCACTTAGGGCTTTATACGCCCGAAAACGCATCTTTTTCCTTAATACTGCGTCAAAGAGCCGTGGTAGGCGTCAGCCTTACCACGGCTCTTTTTCTTGTCTTATGAAAAAATCTATCGCTTTC
>JAFQTW010000057.1 GCA_017408855.1 Oscillospiraceae bacterium
AATACGTTGAAAAATTCTCCACCAAGTGGAAGAAAAACCGCCTTTCCCGTGTTTCTCTTTCTGTATTGCGTCTGGCTTTGTATGAGATGCTCTACGAAGAATCCATTCCCGAAAGCGTGTCCATCAACGAGGCGGTTGAGCTGGCCAAAAAATTTGGCGGTGAAGAGGATTCTGCTTTTGTAAACGGACTGTTGGGCGCGGTATCCCGTTCGGACAAAAAACTCGCAGCAGAAGAGGAATAATCATGAGCCTGTATCTGGGGATCGATACCAGTAACTACACCACATCGCTGGCATTATATGATGGAAAAAGCGGACAGATCCAACAGAAGAAAAAACTTTTGCCGGTGAAAGAAGGCGCACTGGGACTTCGTCAAAGCGACGCACTGTTTCATCATGTTAAGCAGCTTCCGGATCTGGCGCAGGCGCTGTTTGCAGAAGCTGGAGAAAGAAAAATCGCGGCGATCGGTGTTTCCACACAGCCGCGCAGACGGGACGATTCCTATATGCCCTGCTTTTTGGCAGGAGAGTCTCTGGCGAAAACAATGGGAGCGGCACTTTCTTTGCCGGTATATCCCTTTTCCCATCAGGAAGGGCATGTTGCCGCAGCACTCTACGGTGCGGGATGCCTGTCCTGGATGGACAAACCCTTTATCGCTTTTCATTTTTCCGGCGGTACTTCGGACGGTCTTTTGGTAAGACCTGACGGAAAACGCCTGCAGATCGAACAGATCGCCGGGTCGTTGGATCTGAAAGCCGGACAAGCGGTGGACAGGGTGGGCTTGATGCTGGGGCTTTCTTTTCCTGCCGGTCCTGCGTTGGAACAGCTTGCTGCCCAGAGTGAAAAACACTACAAAATCAAACCGGTGATGAAAGGCTGTGACTGCAGTTTTTCCGGTGTGGAAAACCAATGCCGGTCCATGCTGGAAAAAGGGGAATCTCCCTGTGACATCGCCCGGTACTGTCTTGATTTTATTGCCGCATCCCTTTCGGGTATGACCGAAAAACTTTTGGAACAATATGGGCCGTATCCGCTTTTGTATGCCGGAGGAGTCATGTCCAATCAATATATTCGCCGCATCATCGAACAGCGATTTGGCGGCGTGTTCTGTCCGCCGGTCTATTCCAGCGACAATGCCGCCGGAATTGCCGTGCTGGCTGCCAAAATGGCACAGGAGGGCTGATATGCCTGCAAATACCTGGCTGAGCGTATCTCAGCTGAACCGATACATCAAGTCCATCATGGAACAAAATATGCCGCTGCGAGATGTTTTTCTGCGCGGTGAGATCTCTAATTTTAAAGGACAGTACGCATCGGGACATTTTTATTTTACCTTAAAAGATAAGGATGCCGCGATCAAAGCGGTGATGTTTCGCTCTTATGCATCGCAGGTCCGCTTTACCCCTGAAAACGGAATGACGGTTCTGGTGCGGGGCGAAGTGAGCGTTTACGAACGGGACGGCGTTTACCAGCTGTACTGTCGGGAAATGCAGCCGGATGGCGTAGGCGATTTGAGCCTTGCCTTTGAGCAGCTGAAAAAAAAGCTGTCGGCAGAAGGTTTGTTTGATCCGGCGCATAAAAAGCCGATCCCCCGTTTTCCGCAGGTCATCGGTATCATCACCGCAAAGACCGGCGCCGCCCTGCAGGATATGCTTAACGTGTTGGGCAGAAGATATCCCTCGGTTGTGGTTTTGGTCCGTTCGGTTCTGGTTCAGGGCGAAAAATCCGCAGCAGACCTTCGGTCTTCGGTCCGTCAGATGGACGAGCTGGGTTTGTGCGATCTGCTGATCATCGGACGGGGCGGCGGTTCGCTGGAGGATCTGTGGAGCTTTAACGATGAAGCACTGGCCCGGGAGATCTATCGGTGCAAGACCCCGATTATTTCCGCCGTTGGACACGAAGTGGATTTTACCATCTGCGATTTTGTGGCAGATCTTCGCGCGCCGACTCCTTCCGCGGCTGCGGAGCTGGCGGTGCCCGATGCAAAAGAGCTTCAGACTATGCTGTTTTCTGCGGAACGGCAGATGCAGGAGAAGGTAACGGCCCGCATCCGGCTTTTGGAGAGCCGGTTTGGCAATCAAAAACGGATCAGCGACTCTTTGGCTGCTAAGATCAGCCATCTGGAGGAGAAGCTTCGCGGATACGAAAATCATCAGGCGCTGAAAACGCCTTACTATACCATCGAAAAAGCACAGACGAAGCTGGATCTGCAGAAAAAACAGCTGCTTAATCAGATCGAGCTTCGCCTGGAGAAAGAAACGTCCCGGCTTGGAAAAAACGCGGGAATCCTTGACTCGCTCAGTCCCTTTAAAACCTTGAGCCGCGGCTATTCCGCGGTAAGCCGGGAAGGAAAACATATTATCAGCGTCAAGCAGATTAAAAAAGATGACATCGTTCGCCTGCAGTTCCACGACGGTGCGGCGACGGCGAAGATCGTAGGAGAGGAGTAAAGATATGGCTGCCCCGAAAAAGAAAAACGAACTCTCTCTCGAAGCGGCGATGGTCCGTATCGAAGAGATCTTAAAATTGCTCGACAGTCAGGGCGGAACATTGGATGAATCTCTGGCTTTGTTCGAGGAAGGAACTTCGCTGGTTCGCTTCTGTAACGACAAACTGCAGCA
>JAFQTW010000058.1 GCA_017408855.1 Oscillospiraceae bacterium
AGCCCCGAAAAGACCAAACGTGTCATGATCGTACATATCAAAGGCGTTCCCAACCCCATGATGGCTCTGGCTGCCATGGCAATGGGCGGCGGCGCTTCCAAAAAGACTCCCGCCGAAAAACTGCGTGACCGTCTGATCGAAAAAGGCTTTGACGCACACATCTACGTCAGCCCCATCGAGAAAATGCAGCAGATGATCGCTGCCGGCGAGAAACCCAGCCTGAATCTGTACTTCGCAGGCAAACACGCCATCGCCGATTTCGTAGCCGAGAACGATCTGGTCATCTCCCTGCTGGATGTGGCAAGCGGTCATCCTTCCTTCGGTCTGTCCAAAGGCGGCGGCGAGATCCCGTGGTATGTTCATGAGCTGCCGGTCGTTGGCATCTCGGTCAACAAACCCACCATGCTGTCCGACGTTCCCATGCTGCGCACCTACATCAATGCGTACGACTCCAACGATGACACCATGGATGCTCTGGTCGATGCGCTGCTCACCGGTCCCGAAGCCTTTAAGGGTCAGGATCCCATCGACAGCTTCTGCGGCATGATCGATACCCGCATCTAACGGAGGAAACTATGTCCGTATTCGATACTTTCGTAAAAAAACACGATTTTCTGGTCTGCGTTGATTCCGACGGCTGCGCCATGGACACCATGAACTGCAAGCATTTTCATTGCTTTGGTCCCTGCATGGTGGATGAATGGGCGCTGGACGAATGGTGCGAGCCCATCTTAAAGCGCTGGAACGAGATCAATCTCTTCCAGATGACCCGCGGCATCAACCGCTTTAAGGGTCTGGCTTTGGCTCTTTCCGAGATCGACGGTCAGTACAAAGCCATCCCCGGTGTAAAAGAGCTTTGTGCCTGGGTGGATTCCACCAAGGCACTGTCCAACGATGCCCTTTCCGCTGCCATCGAAGAGGCGGCAGAGGGTGACGGCAAAGCGTGCCTGAAAAAAGCGCTCAGCTGGAGCCGTGCGGTCAATGCTTCCATCGTAAAGCTGCCGGAGGAACTGAAGGTCCCCTTTGCCGGCGCGAAGGACGGTCTCGCTGCGGCCCATCTATTTGCGGACGTGGCGGTGGTCTCTTCCGCAAACCGTGATGCGGTGGACGAAGAATGGTCCACCCACGGGCTGCTGGACCATGTGGACATCGTTCTGGCGCAGGACTGCGGCAGCAAAGCCCACTGTATCGCTGAGATGCTCAAATTCGGCTATGATCCCAACCGTGTGCTGATGGTGGGCGATGCCCCCGGCGACTGCGATGCCGCTGAGCAAAACGGCGTGCTCTACTTTCCCATCCTGGTGGAAAAAGAAAAGGAAAGCTGGGACGAGCTGAAAGGCGAGGCACTGTCCAAACTGGAACAGGGCGAATACGCCGGAGCATATGCCAAAGAGAAAAAGCTGCAGTTTTTACAGAATCTGGGCGGCTGATCCCCTAAATAAAGTAAAAAAGGGCCGGATTTTCCGGCTCTTTTTTTGCCTATAAATCTATGCTGGACATTTCCCCCTCTGACAGGGTATACTGTTTCGGTAAGAACTTTAGACAGTAGAGGTACTGCCATGAATCTGATCCAACAAAAAGACTGGTTTGACTCCGCCTCGTTCCACGAGGTTTTCTATACCGATGCCCCTTTGGGTGCTTTCCCGACCGATGAGGGAACGACCTTTTCTCTCTGGGCACCGACCGCGCAGGAAGTGACCGTCTACCTGTATCGCGACGGCACCGGCGGCGAAAGCTACCGCCACGTTCGGCTGGAACCCACCGAAAAAGGGGTGTGGAAATGGCGCTCCCATAAAAATCTTGCCGGCGTTTACTACGATTACGATGTGACGGTGGACGGTGTCTGCCGCCGCACCGCCGACCCATGGGCAAGAGCCTGCGGTCTCAACGGCAACCGCAGCATGGTGGTGGATCTGCGCGCGACCGACCCGCAGGGCTGGAGTGAGGATAAGGCACCGGCCATCCCGGCGGAATCGATCATCTGGGAGACCCATGTAAAGGATTTCTCCTGGGACCCTGCCGGCGGCTTTGATCCTGCCGACCGGGGAAGATACACCGCCTTCTGCCGCACCGGTACCTCGGTCAACGGCGAAGGGAATTTTCCCACCGGCATCGACTATCTGAAAAAGCTGGGCATCACCCACGTTCAGCTGATGCCGATCTATGATTTCGGCTCGGTGGACGAAGCCGGTCCTGCCGACCGCTACAACTGGGGCTACGACCCGGTCAACTACAACATTCCCGAAGGTGTTTACTCCTCTGACCCCCATCACGGTGAGGTGCGCATCCGCGAGCTGAAAGAGGCCATCGCATCGCTGCACCGCAACGGATTCCGGGTCATCATGGATGTGGTCTACAACCACACCTATACCCTCGACTCCTGGCTGTGGCGCACCGTTCCGTGGTATTTCTACCGGCAGCGGGGCGACGGCAGCTTCTCGGACGGATCCGGCTGCGGCAGCGAGATCGCATCGGAACGGAGCATGTGCTCCCGGTACATTCTGGATTCGATCCTGTACTGGTGTGACGAATATCATATCGACGGCTTCCGCTTCGATCTGATGGGTCTGACCGACGAAGAGCTGATGAAACAGATCCGCACCGCATTGGATGAGAAGTACGGCAAAGGCGAAAAGCTGATGTACGGCGAACCCTGGCGCGGCGGCGATGCCTCGCCAAAAGTCGGGACCGTCCTGTGCGATAAAGGGAACCTTAAACGTCTGCCCCTTTCCGTTGGCGCGTTCTGCGATGATACCCGTGACGCGGTCAAGGGCAGCCTGATGGACATCCACGCAGTTGGCTTTGTCAACGGCGGCGGCATCTCCGCCGACAAGCTTCGCCGCTGCATCGTGGGCTGGTCCGGTGACAACGGCGCCTTTGCGGCTCCGCAGCAGACCATCACCTATCTATCCTGTCACGACGACTGGACCATGTGGGATAAACTGATCAGCACCATGAACGGCGGGCAGGATCATCTTGCTCTGCATCCCCATGTGGTGCAGGCGAACCGTCTGGCAGCGGCGATCAACTTCTGCTGCATGGGACACCCCTTTCTGCTCAGCGGAGAGGAATTCGGACGGACCAAAAACGGGGTGAAAAACAGCTTCAAATCCGAAGCGGCCATCAACCGGCTGGACTGGAACCGCTCGATGGAAAATGCATCGCTGGTGGACTACTACCGCGGTCTTATCGCCCTGAGAAAACAGCTTTCTTCTTTGCAGGACAAATCCGAAACCGCCTGTCAGCGGGTGATCGGGAACGAGCAGTACAGTTACCACTGTGCGTCGGTGCTTTTAAAAAGCCCTGAGGACCGTTGGAAGGAGCTTTTGCTTATTTTTAACGGCGGTGACAGCTGCGCCGTTTCTCTGCCGGAAGGAAAATGGCAGATCCTCTGCGACGGGTCTGACAGCTTTTTATGGCAGAAGGAAGTTTTTGCTCCGCAGCAGGTATCGGTCGGTCGTGTCAGTCCGCTGATCCTGGGAAAAATCGAATAAGAAAAGCCCGGACGAAAATTCGTCCGGGCTCTTTTTATTCTTTTGCTTTCGCGCAGGAGGCACGGCAGATCAGTTCCGCATGCAGCTGATAGGAACTGAGATGCACGCCGTTCAGCTGGCTGGAAAGAGAGTAAAAGGCGCTTTTGCCAAGACCCGTCCGGTTCTGCCGCACGGTGGAAAGGGGCGGCGTTGTGTACCGGCACAGGGGAATATCGTCGAAACCGAGGATGCTGATGTCCTGCGGGACCCGCAGACCCAGCTCGGCGCAATGGACCATCACACTGTGGGCCAAAAGGTCGTGGCTGCAGACGATGGCGGTGCAGCCTTCTTTCAAAAGGCGGGGCAGATGTTCCTGAAGGCAGACGGGAAACAGATCGGCACTGCCGGACAACGCCTCATCGGCAGGCAGTCCGTTTTTTCGCAAAGCCTCGAAAAAAGCATGATAGCGGGTGCGGTAGATGTATGCCTGCAGCGCGATGGACAGATATCCGATCTTTTTGTGTCCCAGGTTTTTCAGGTACTGGACCGCCAGATCCATACCCTCGGCATTGTCGATGCCCACATGGGTCACATTGGGGTTTCCGCTGATGTAGTTATCGTACAGGACCGTAGGCGTTTTGCAGACAGAAAACTGCGCGATCCACGGGTCAGCCATGGACAGACCCAGAAACAGTCCGCCGCTAAAGCCGTGCAGGATCATGTATTCGTCGTAGTTGTGTTCTTGCTGCAGCTCGGCGGTCAGCGGGATGACCTGCACCTGAAAGCCGGCCGGCTCCGCACCTTTGCGAAAGCCTACGATGATGTCGTAGCCGAAATCCTCCGGCTGCCGGTATTCCATATGGGTGATAAACACCGCCATCTTCGGTGCGGCGGCGTTGCGGGGCAGACGGGTGTACCCCATCTCCACAGCCTTTTCCAGAACCGTTTGCCGCATGGTGCCGCTTACGTCTTTTGCGCCGGAAAGTGCTTTGGACACGGTGCTTTTGGATACGCCCAACGCACGGGCGATCTCCTCCATGGTAGCCATACTTCTCCCCCTTTTTCCGTTTTTCGCCTAAAACTATATGTAGTATAACACCGAAAGAAGGGAAAAGTAAATACAAAATGTATTTTTACCCGGCAATTTTGTTTCAATACGTTTCGTAATCTCTTTTTTGACTGTCTTTTCGCATGAAGCAAAAGTTCTATTTTTGTGCAAAATGCCGATTTTTGTGAATTTTTCGTTACCGGTTGACGAACCATAGGAAAAGTAGTACACTTTTTAGTGGCAAAACTTTTCGAAACTTTTGCGTTTTTGTTTCGAAAACAGGTTTCGATCCGAAAGGAGCCTTCCATGCGGTTTATTTACGGCAAACAGGATCTGCCAAATCTGGCGCAGACCCATCAAAACGGATATCTGCTGACCAACGGGCTGGGCGGTTACCAGTCCATGACCGCCGCTTTTTCCGCGCCCCGTGCCGATCAGGGCATTCTGGTGGCTGCGGTGACCGCTCCCAACGACCGGATGAATCTGGTCCATCGCCTGCAGGAATCGGTGCAGGTCGGAGAGAAAAAGGCGTTTCTGTCCACCCAGAGTTTTGCGAACGGCAAGCCTGCTGAGGACGGCTTTCGCCATCTGTCTTTTTTCTGTTTCGATGCTCTTCCCCAATGGACCTACAATTGGATGGGACTGCAGATCAATCGCCGCTGTGTGATGGCACAGGGCAAAAACCTCTGCGCGGTACTGTATGAGATCCAGAACCGAACCCAAAAGGACTGTGTTTTCACCGTCCGCCCCTTTTGCAAATTTGCGCCGAAAGAACACGCTTTGTGTGAAAAAATCGGCTTTTCTTATGAAAATGGCGTTATTTCCGCCAACGACCTGACCCTGCACATCAAAACCGATGGGGAGATTTCTTCCATCGACCCGGTCTGGCAGATGCTGGCTTACCCCGAAGATGACAAGGACGGACGTCCGGCGAAAGGACTTTGCGCCGCGGTCTGCCGCATCGAAAGGAAAGTCCCTGCCGGCGAAACCGTTTCGATGCAGATCCTTTTCTCCAACGAGAAAACCGAATGGAACGGAGAAACGCTCTGGCAGACGGAGAAAGACCGTCTCGCAAAGGAAGAAAAAGCACTTTCTTTTTCCGATCCGGCTGCCCGTCAGCTGGCAATGAGCGCCGCCGCCTTTATCGCCCACCGGGATTCCACCGGCGGCAAGACCATCCTGGCCGGTTACCCCCTGTTCAGCGACTGGGGGCGTGACACCATGATCGCACTGCCCGGATGCTGTTTGTCCACCGGTCGGTACGAGGATGCCAAAAGTATTCTTCGCACCTTTTTTGCATACGAAAAAGACGGGCTGGTCCCCAACCTCTTTCCTGAGGGAGACGCCGAGCCCATGTACAACACCGTTGACGCGGCGCTTTTGCTGATCGACTGCGTTTGGCAGTATCATCAGCGCACCGGCGATGACGATTTTGTAAAAGAAGCCTTTCCTGTAATGAAGCGGATCATCTCCGCCTACAAAGCAGGGACCCACCACAATATCGGTATGGACGAGGACGGTCTCATCCATGCGGGACAGGGGCTCGATCAGGTGACCTGGATGGATGTACGCATTGACGGCATCCTGCCCACCCCGCGGCACGGAAAGCCGGTCGAGATCAACGCCTACTGGTACAACGCCCTGCGGATCATGCAGGAGCTGTCCCCCCTCTGCGGCGAGGATGGCAGCGAGTACAGCGATCTGTCCGAGCAGGTGAAAGCATCCTTCTGCCGGCAGTTTTACATCCCCGAAAAGGGCTATCTGCGGGATGTTGTTTCCGGCACCAGCGCGGATGAGCAGCTGCGCTGCAATCAGATCTGGGCGGTGTCCATGCCCTTTACCATGCTGACTCCTTCGCAGCAGCGATCGGTCGTTTCTGCGGTTTACGAACACTTATATACCCCCTGCGGACTTCGCACCCTCTCCCCCGACGACAAGAGCTTTCACCCACTTTACGGCGGAAGTCAGAAAACACGGGACATGGCCTATCATCAGGGCACGGTCTGGACCTTCCCTTTAGGCGGCTACTATCTGGCCTATCTCAAGGTCAACAGTTACAGCCGGGCGGCAGCCGAAACGGTCCGCCGGCAGCTTTGCGCCATCGAACCGATGCTGCGGCAGGGCTGCGCCGGATTTCTGCCGGAGATCTACGACGGCGAAACGCCCACTGACGGAAAGGGCTGCTTTGCGCAGGCCTGGAGCGTAGGCGAGATCCTGCGGGTCTTTGAAAAGCTGGAAGAAATCGAAAACGAACGAGGTTAAGCTATGCCCTCCTGCGACAAAAGCAAATTCGGATGGTGGCAGTCTGCCGTCTTTTATCAGATCTACCCCAAAAGCTTTCAGGACACCGACGGAAACGGCATCGGCGATCTGCCGGGCGTTATCTCCCGTCTGGACTATCTCCAAAAGCTGGGCATCGACGGCATCTGGCTTTCGCCGGTCTGCCGCTCCCCGCAGGCGGATAACGGCTACGATATTTCCGACTACTGCGCCATCGACCCCATGTTCGGCACCATGCAGGATATGGAACGGCTGATCGAAGAGGCGAAAAAGCGAAACATCGTCATCATCCTCGATCTAGTCCTCAACCACACTTCCGAGGAACACCCGTGGTTTTTGCAGGCGAAAGAAAGCCGTGAAAACCCTTATCACGATTTTTACGTCTGGCGCGACGGCGAACCGGACCGGCCTCCCAACGATATGGGCTCGGTATTCGGCGGTCCCGCCTGGACTTATGTCCCTTCGCTGGGTCAATATTATTTTCATCAATTCTCGCCCCAGCAGCCGGATCTTAACTGGGAGAATCCCGTTGTGCGGCGGCATTTATACGATACCATCCGCTTTTGGGTGGAAAAAGGCATCGGCGGTTTCCGTCTGGATGTGATCGATCAGATCGCGAAAGACCCCGACCGCAGGATCACCGCCTTCGGTCCCCATCTGTACGACTTTCTGCGGGAACTTTCCCGCGAAGCCTTCTGCGAAGAAGGGCTGGTCACGGTGGGCGAAGCATGGAGCGCCAATGTGGACCGGGCGAAGATCATGTCCGCGCCCGACGGGTCACAGTTGAGCATGGTCTTTCAGTTCGAGCATATCGGACTCGACCAGCAGCCGGGCAAAGCCAAATGGGACACAGCACCCCTTTCCCTGCCCGCTTTAAAAGAGTGCTTTTCCCGCTGGCAAAGAGGACTTTCCGGCTGCGGCTGGAACAGTCTGTTCCTTGATAATCATGATCTTCCCCGCATCGTTTCCCGCTGGGGCAACGATGGACCCTATCGGGTCGAATCGGCCAAGATGCTGGCGATGATGCTCCACGGTATGCAGGGAACGCCCTACATCTATCAGGGCGAAGAGATCGGCATGACCAACATCCGTCTGCCCATCGAAGAATACCGGGACATCGAGATCAAAAACCTCTATGCGGAGCGTCTTGCCGCAGGGTACGACCCCGCCGATGTGATGGCCTCCATTTACGCGAGAGGGCGGGACAACGCCCGCACCCCCATGCAGTGGGAAGCTTCTCCCCACGCCGGATTTACCGACGGAGAGCCCTGGATCCCGGTCAATCCAAACTTTTCTGAGGTCAATGTGCAGGCGGCTTTGGCAGATCCCGATTCGGTTTTCTACTGCTATCAAAAGCTCATCTCCCTGCGAAAAGAGCTGCCGGTCATCCGTGACGGAAGCTTCACCCTTTTGTGTCCCGAGGATGAGCAGGTTTTCGCCTACACCCGCGACAACGAGACCGAGCATCTGCTGGTGATCTGTAATTTTTCTTCGGAAAACACGGATTTTACGGTTCCCGAACCGTTTATGAAAGCAGAAAAGCTGCTTTGCAATTATAAGGAGACTAAGGAAACCGCGGGACATCTTCGTCCTTTCGAGGCGATGATGCTCTACTACAAAGACTAAAAGGAGTGAGTCTGATGAATCGATCTGCCGGCATTCTGCTGTCGATCACAAGCCTGCCTTCCAAATACGGCATCGGCTGTTTCTCTCAAAGCGCCTATGATTTTGTGGACTGGCTGGAAAAAGCCGGTCAAAAGTACTGGCAGATCCTTCCGCTGGGTTCCACCAGCTACGGTGCCAGCGACGACTCGCCCTATCAGGCTTTTTCCGCCTTTGCGGGAAACCCCTATTTCATCAGTCTCGAAAAACTGATCGAAGAAGGGGTCCTCACCGAGGAAGAATGTGACAGTCTGGAATGGGGCAGCGATCCCGCCTGCGTGGATTACGATCTGCTGCACAAAAACCGCTTTTCCCTGCTGCGCAAAGCGTACGAGCGCAGCAACGTGATGGGAAACGGCAGCTTCGTCCGTTTTATCCAGGAGAACAACTGGTGGCTGGACGACTACGCCCTGTTCATGGCGGTAAGAGAGTTCTTCGGCGAACAGCACTGGACCACCTGGCCGGAAGACATCCGGATGCATTGGGGCTTTGCGGTGGACTATTACCGCCGCACCCTTTACTACGATATCGAATTCCATAAATATATGCAGTTTAAGTTCTACGAGCAGTGGAGCGCTCTGAAAAAATACGCCAATGACCGTCACATCCAGATCATCGGCGATATGCCCATCTACGTTTCGCCCGACGGCGCCGACGTTTGGGCTCATCCGGAGATGTTCCAGCTGGACGAGAACAATCTGCCTGCCCGCATCGCAGGCTGCCCGCCCGACGAGTTCGCCGAGGACGGTCAAGTCTGGGGCAACCCGCTGTACGACTGGGAGCAGCACCGCCGCACCGGTTTTCAGTGGTGGATATCGCGAATGTGGTACAATTACAAACTCTACGACATCGTCCGTCTGGACCATTTCAGAGGCTTTGACGAATACTTCTCCATCCCCGCCGGCAGCGAGACTGCCAAAGAGGGACACTGGGAGAAAGGTCCCGGCATCGAGCTGTTCTGGCGTATTCAGGATCAGCTGGGCAAAAAAGGTGTTATCGCAGAAGATCTCGGCTACATGACCGATACGGTCCGTCAGCTGGTCAAAGACAGCGGCTACCCCAACATGAAGGTGCTGCAGTTTGCCTTTGAGGTGGATGACGCCACCGGTTCCAACGAATATCAGCCCCATAACTACGGCAAAAACTGCGTGGTCTACACCGGTACCCACGACAATGAAACGCTGGTCGGCTGGCTGGAAAGCATGAAGCCGGAACGCAAGAAAGTCATCCGCGACTATCTGTGTGACCATCATACTCCCGACAGTGAGCTGTATCTGGCGCTGATCCGTCACGCGATGATGTGCGCCGCCAACACCTGCGTTCTGCCGGTACAGGATCTTCTGGGGCTGGGCAACGACTGCCGCATGAATCAGCCCGGTACCGTAAAGAAAAACTGGCGCTGGCGCCTTCTGCCCGGTCAGGTGACCGATGCCCATGCCGCGCTGATGCGGGAGATGACCTTCCGCTACGGACGGGTCAACTGGGACGCGGAGGACGAAAAGGCAAAGGAGCTGGCTGAGAAAAAAGCCAAAGCCGAGGCCATCGTAAAAGAGAATCTGGCAGAATAAAATACCAGGCTTTTTCCCCATACTAAAATGCGTATCGGGATAAAAACCATCAGGAAAAGGGCGCGCCCTTTTCCTTCCCGGTCGACCGGGTCTTTTTAAGGCTTTTGCAGCAAAATGCTGTAAGCATAAATCATTCCAAAATCATTTAGGAGGAAAACAAAATGAAAAAGATCATTGCACTGCTTTTGGCTTGCATGATGGTTTTCGGTCTGACTGCTTGTGGCAACAAGCCCGCTGAATCCACTCCTGCTGAAAGCACCCCTGCAGAGTCCACCCCTGCTGAGACCACTCCCGAGGACATTGCCCTGACCGTTTGGGGTCCCCAGGCTGAGATCGGCGAAAACAACGACGGCTGGCTGCCCGAGTGGTGTGAGAAGTTCAACGAGGCTCATCCCGAGTGGAACATCACCTTCACCTACGAGGTTTGCGGCGAAGGCGATGCCGGTAACAACGTAACCAAAGACCCCGCTGCTGCTGGCGACATTTACTTCTTCGCCAACGACCAGCTGGGCACCCTGCTGCAGGCTAACGCTATCGCTCGTCTGGGCGGCGACACCCTGGCTGCTGTTGAGGCTGACAACACCGCTGAGCTGATTGGCACCGTTTCCAAAGACGGCGCTGTTTACGGTGTTCCTTTCACCACCAACACCTGGTTCATGTACTACGACAAATCCGTTTTCTCTGAGGAAGACGTTAAATCTCTGGATAAAATGCTGGAAGTTGCCGGCGAAAAAGGCGTAAAAGTTTCCTTCCCCCTGACCACCGGCTGGTACTTCGGTTCCTTCTATGCTGCTAACGGCGGTACCTTCTTCGGCGACGGCACCGATGCTTCCAAAGGCATTCAGTTCGGCGGCGAGGCTGGCGAAGCTGTAACCAACTACCTGGTTGACCTGGTTAAGAACCCCAACTTCATGAACGATGCTGGCGGCGCTGGTATGTCCGGTCTGGCTGACGGCACTGTAAAAGCTTACTTCTCCGGTACCTGGGATGCTGCTAACGTAAAAGAGGCTCTGGGCGACAACTGGGCTGCTACCGTTCCTCCCTGCATCACCATCAACGGCGAGCAGAAACAGCTGCTGAGCTTCGGCGGTTCCAAAGCGATCGCTGTTAACCCCAACGCTGAGCATCCTCAGGCTGCTGCTGCTCTGGCTGCTTTCCTGGCTTCTCCCGAGGCACAGCTGTCTCACTTCGAGTTCAACGGCACCGCTCCCGTTTCCACCTCTCTGATGGCTGACAACGCTGACATCGCTGCCAACGTTGCTGTTAAGACTGCTGTTGATACCGTAGGTACCTCCTCTATCATGCAGCCTTCTCTGCCTGAGATGGGCGCATACTGGGGCTCTGCTGAGGCTATGGCTAACGCCATCTACAACGGCGAGGTTACTCACGACAACGCTGCTGAGAAAACCGAGTCCTTCAATAAAGATCTGAACAACACCGGTCTTTAATCGGTAAGTTCCGCTGTGAAACTGGTGGCGGCCAGAAAAATATTTCTGGCCGCCTCTTTTTCATAATCTTCTCAAGATCAGGTTTTTAACTCTGGTCTTATTTTGCTTTTTATCGTTGTACTGTCAAACCAAAGAGCAGGACCTGAAAGGGTCCTTTCATCGTTGTAACGAAGGGAGAACGGTAACGTGCCGAATGCTTTGAAAAAAGCCGCTGCCGCTCGGCAAAAAAACGCCAACCCCTATTCTTTGGGGAAAGCGCTGAAAAACGGCGGCCCGATCGTCTGGCTCTCCTGCCTGGTGATGGGTCTTGCAAACATCTTTGCAGGCCAGTATATCAAAGGTCTGCTGTTTCTGGCCATCGAAGTGGCCTTTATCGCCTTTTTGCTGATCGAAGAAGGCGGTATCTTCTGGCTTTCCATGCTTCCCAGCCTGGGCGACAAACCCATGCAGGAGATTTGGAATGACAAAAAAGGTATCTACGAATATGTCATGGGCGACAACTCGCAGTTGATCCTGCTCTATGGCATTGCCACCATCTGCGTTTCTATCGTGATGGTACTTATCTGGCGTGCATCTGTTCGCAGCGGATACAAAGGACTGTCGATCAAAAAGGCGGGCAAAAAGGTCCCCACTTTTGTTGACGACATCAAATCCATGTTCGATGAAAAGGTTCATCAGACTCTGATGAGCGCGCCTGCTATCTGTCTGTTTGTCTTTACCATCATTCCGCTTATTTACATGATGTGTATGGCATTCACCAACTACTCCAAAGAGGGCGATCATCTGATCCTCTTCGACTGGGTAGGCTTCGACAACTTTATCGCACTGTTTAACCCCAATTCCACCGTTGGTAAGCAGTTCTGGGAGGTTTTGATCTGGACTTTGGTCTGGGCGATCTTTGCTACCTTCCTCAACTTTATCTTCGGTACCATCGTGGCGATCATCATCAACCGTCCCACCACCCGCCTCAAGGGTCTGTGGCGCGGCCTTCTGTCTCTGACCATCGCAGTTCCCCAGTTCGTTTCTCTGATGGTCATCTACAACATGATCCAGCCCGACGGCATCATCAACCGTATGATGTGGAACATGGGTATCCTGGCAGAAGGAACCCGCTTCCCGTTTTTGACCGATCCCATGTGGGCCAGAGCGACGGTCATCATCGTCAACCTCTGGGTAGGTATCCCCTACACCATCATGCAGGTGACCGGTATTCTTAAGAACATCCCTGCTGACCTGTACGAGGCTGCCCGTATCGACGGCGCCAACAGCTTCCAGCAGTTTATGAACATCACCCTGCCGTACATGCTGTTCGTGACCACCCCCTATCTGATCACTCAGTTTACCGGCAACGTAAACAACTTCAACGTCATCTACCTGACCACCCGCGGCTATCCCATCGGTGTTGGCGAGACCGCCGGCGCCACCGACCTGCTGGTCACCTGGCTGTACAAGCTGTCGGTCGACAAGCAGGAATACAACATGGCTGCGGTCATCGGTATCTTTACCTTTATCGTGCTGTCCATCGTGTCCCTTGTGGCATACCGCAGCACCGGATCTTACAAAGACGAGGAGGGCTTTAAATAATGGCGAAAACCAACGGTTCCATCAGAAGAAAACGTCTGATCGGCGATACTGCGACCCATATTTTCCTCGTCGTTATGTGCGTGATCTGGCTGATCCCCTTTGTCTGGCTGGTCGCCCAGAGCTTCCGTGACGGCAAAGGACAGTTCATCACCACCTTCTTCCCCACCAAATACACTCTGGATAACTACATCAAGCTGTTCACCGACCGCTCGATCATCAACTTCCCCCGCGTGTTTCTGAACACCCTGTTTGTAGCCACCTGTTCCTGCGTGCTGTCCACCTTCTTCGTGCTGGCGGTCTCTTACTGCACCAGCCGTTTGAAATGGAAGATGCGCAAACCCTACATGAACCTTGCCATGATCATCAACCTGTTCCCCGGCTTTATGAGCATGGTCGCCGTATACTTTCTGCTGAAAGCTTTGGGCATGACCCAGGGCGACAAAGTATATCTGGCTCTGATCATCTGCTTCTCTTCCGGCGCCGGAACCAACTTCTTCATCATGAAAGGCTACATGGACACCATCCCGAAAGCACTGGACGAGGCGGCCGCCATCGACGGCTGTACCCGCTGGCAGATCTTCACCAAGATCACCCTGCCCCTGTGCAAACCGATGATCGTTTACCAGATCATCACCTCCTTCATGGGTCCCTGGGTAGACTTTGTATTTGCAAAGGTCATCGTAGGCGCACAGTCCGACTACTTTACCGTATCCATCGGTCTGTTCTATATGCTGGAGAAAGAGTACGTATACGACTGGTTTACCCGCTTCTGTTCCGGTGCGGTACTGGTTTCCATCCCCATCGCGCTGCTGTTCATCTACACCCAGCGTTTCTATCAGGAAGCCATGAGCGGATCGGTAAAGGGCTAAGCCATGAAAAAACTGCTTTGTGTTTTCCTTTGTCTGGTGCTGCTTCTTTCCGGATGCGGCACCGGCAAAGCCCCTGTATCTTCCGCCCCGGAAGATCTTTCCCTTTCATCTTCGCCTGAGGAGGCTCCTGTTATGTCTGCCGAAAAGACCGATGCTGCCGTAGCGCAGATCAAAGCCCTCGGCACATCGCCCGATGATAATTACCGGGTGTGGTACGAGATCTTTGTCTATTCCTACTGCGACTCTGACGGTGACGGAATCGGTGATCTGCAGGGAGTCATCTCCAAGCTGGATGAGCTTACCGAGCTGGGAGTCGGCGGTATCTGGCTGATGCCGGTCCATCCCAGCACCACTTATCACAAGTACAACGTATCCGACTACTACGCCATCGATCCGGCTTACGGCACCCTTTCCGATATGGAACAGCTGCTGCAGGAATGTGATCGCCGGGGCATCCGGGTGATCATGGATCTGGTGGTCAACCACTCGGGCAGCGATCATCCCTGGTTCAAAGAGGCGGTGGCGCATCTGCAGAAGGTCGCCTCCGGTCAGCCGATGGATCAGGTGGTCTGCCCCTATGTGGACTATTACAATTTCGTCGAGGCAGATGCCTGTCCTGCCGGACACAATCCGGTACCGGGCGCCGACGGCTGGTTCTACGAAAGCCGCTTTGACAGCAAGATGCCGGACCTTAATCTGGGTTGTGAGGCCGTCCGCAAAGAGATCGAAGTCATCATGGCTTTCTGGCTGGAAAAAGGCGCGGACGGATTTCGTCTGGATGCGGCCAAGGAGTTTTATTCCGGCCGCACCGATCAGAACATCGAGGTGCTCAGCTGGCTGCAGCAGACCGCCGTTTCCCTTAAGCCCGACTGCTATCTGGTAGCCGAGGTGTGGGACACCTTCGGTCAGATCACCGACTACTACAAAAGCGGGATCACCTCCATCTTCAACTA
Source organism: Oscillospiraceae bacterium (assembly GCA_017408855.1). GTDB lineage: Bacteria > Bacillota > Clostridia > Oscillospirales > Ruminococcaceae > UBA3818. The sequence continues at coordinate 14,886 of JAFQTW010000058.1, forward strand.
TCCCTTCGGCAACTCCAGCGGCAAGATCGTCAAGGTCCTGCAGGGAGCCGGCAACGAATCGATGGTGACCACCTGGGCTACGGCGCAGGAAAAGTCCGACACCGCCTATTCCGGCAGCCATCCCGGTTATATCGACGCGCCTTTCGTGTCCAACCACGATGTGGGACGCGCCGCCGGTTTTGTCGGTCGGGATGAAAACAAGGTGAAACTGGCAGGCGCCATGAACCTGTTCATGAGCGGCGCGAGCTTTCTTTATTACGGCGACGAGATCGGCATGATCTGCGGCGGCGGAAACGACCCTTCCTACCGGGCTCCCATGTACTGGAACGCTGCGGGCGATGACGGGACCACCGCGCCCCCTCCCGGCTGCACCTTGCCGGAGGAATACTCGTTCGCACCGCTGAGCGAGCAGAAAAAGGATGACAGCTCGATTTACAGCTATTACCGCAAAGCTATCGCCATCCGCAACGCGCTGCCGGTCATCTCCCACGGTGTGACCACCGCCGAGACCGAACTGAACCGCGGCTGCGTCAGCGCAGTCCGTAAAGTGTGGGAAGAGCAGCAGGCGATCTTGCTGATGAACATCGACAGCAAAGCCGCTTCGGTAGATCTTTCCGCTTACAGCGGCTGGCAGCTGACCGTTTCTTTGACGGTGGATGACCAGCCTGTGGTCCTCGATGGAACTTCCCTTTCTCTGCCGGCTTACGGCGCTGCGATTTTGACCCCTGTGGCATAAGACTTTTGAAAGGAGATCATCATGGAACAGAAAAAGCAGACCCCTTTGAGCGGTCTTAACGGAAATGCTTTGCGCGCATGGGGACTTATGTTCCTTTTGATGGGCGTTCTGGGACGCGGCATCCTGCAAAATCAGCTGCTGGGTGTTGGCGTTTTGTCCGGACAGCAGCTTCTGGAAAGCATCCAAAACTCCCGGACAGCCATGTTCATGGCAACTGCCGCTTTGGTGCTGCAGGCGCTGGAGACCTGCGCCGTTCCGATCTACGCCTTTTTGCTGACCGAAGGCTTTTCTCATACGGGAAACTTCTTTCACTATCTGGCACGGATCGCCGCTTTGGCTGTGTTCTGTGAGATCCCCTATAACCTGGCGATGGGCGAATCCGCCTTTGCCTTTTCCTCTCTCAATCCGGTTTTCGGGATGCTGCTGAGCCTTGTGCTTTTGTACTTTTTCCGCCGGTACGAGGGAAAAAGCCTGCCGAATGTCCTGATCAAATCGGTCGTGCTGATCGCCGCCTTGCTGTGGGCGGCCATGCTCTCGGTGGAATCGGGCATCCCGCTGGTGCTGATGGTCTCGGTCCTGTGGTTTTTGCGAAACCGCCAGAATCTGCGGACGTTGGTGGGAGCGACCGCTTCGATCGCTTTCATGATCTTTTCGCCGTTCTTTCTGGCAGCGCCGCTGGGCTTTATGACCGTCCATTTTTACAACGGCGACAAAGGAGCCGACAACCGGCTGGTCAATTATCTGTCCTACCCGGTTTTGCTGCTCCTGTTCGCATTGGTCAGCTTTTTCATCTGACCGTATCTCTTCGTTACACAAAAAGGCAGTCCGTTTTTGGCGGACTGCCTTTTTCTTTGGTATGATTTCGGTCTGTTTGATGCAGACTAATGGAGAGACAGCGTTTGCTCTCCTTTTCGGTATTCCCGCGGCGTTACCCCGTACCGTTGGCGGAACTGCCGGTTAAAATTAGACAGGGAATCAAATCCCGTTTCGTTGGCAACGGTCAGGATCTTTTTGTCGCTTCCCCGCAAAAGCTGTGCCGCTTCGCTCAGGCGGTATTCGTTGAGATAGGAAACAAAACTGCTTCCTGTCATCTGCCGGAACCACCGCATAAAATGACTGGTACTGAGTCCGCAGCGCCCTGCCATCTCCTCCACCGTCACCGGCAGCGCATAATCCTGCCGGATCTGCTGCAGAACAAATTTGAGTCTGGCGGTCGAAGGGGTCTCCAGCGCCGGTTTGGCAGGCTGCCGCTGCAAAACCGCGAACAAAAGCTGCAGCATACATCCCTTTACCCCCAGCTCATATCCGGCAGGATTGTATTCGCAAAGCAGTTCTGCCTGCTGCAAAGCTTTTTCGATCGGACCGTACCCTTCCTGTCCCGGCGAAAACAGGGCTGCCTTCAGCAGCTGCCCTGCCGCCAGCGGAGTCAGATACTGCTGCGCGCAAAGGTCCGCCGCCCCAAGGCCCAGCAGTTCCAGCTCAAAGATGATGTTTTCGTATTCCATCCGCATTTGCCCCTTCTGCCGGATGGCATGCACCGTTCCGGGCGGCAGAACAAACACATCCCCCTGCACAGCCGGATAGGTATACAGGTCCATCTGCACCTGCCCTTCGCCCTTTTTGATGTAGATAATCTCCATGCTTTTGTGCCAGTGCAGCGCCACCGACGGAAAATCCCCCGGGATGGTACAGGGGTAGATATTAAAGGGAAACCAGATGCTTCCATGTCGTTTGGTCTCTTCGAGAGACCGGTCTGTCACGTGATTCATGCTGTCACACCCAAACGATCGTATTTTATCAGAAAAAGTCAGAATATAGGAAGAAATCCTTTTTTAATAGCATTATTATATCAATTAGCGGACATTTTGTCCACGATTGCTTTGATACGGGAGGCTCTTTTATGAACCGATTGGAACAACGCTTGACCGAACTGTGCGGCTGCCCTGTTGCGCAGGCAGACGATCAGACCCTTTATCGGGCACTGCTCATGCTGGTGCGGGAAAAGTCCCGCGACAAATGTCAGGTCGTTCACGGAAGAAAGCTCTACTACATCTCTGCCGAATTTCTGATCGGCAAGCTTTTGTCCAACAACCTGATCAATCTGGGGATCTATGACGAGGTGCGCGCGGTTTTGCAAAACGCCGGAAAAGATCTTGCCAGACTGGAAGAGCTGGAAGCGGAGCCCAGCCTCGGAAACGGCGGTCTGGGACGGCTTGCTGCCTGTTTCCTGGATTCTCTTGCCACTTTAAATCTGCCCGGTGACGGCGTGGGGCTGCGCTATCATTTCGGTCTGTTCCGGCAAAAGTTCGTGAACGACCGCCAGAAAGAGACCCCCGACCCCTGGCTGCAGCAGGAAAGCTGGGCGGAAAAGACCGACATCCTTTTCCCGGTGCAGATGGGGGGAAAAGAGTTTGCTGCCCGCCTGTACCGTCTGCCGGTGACCGGCTACGAGGGACGGACCAACTATCTGAACCTCTTCGATCTGGACTCGGTGGACGAAAGCCTGATCAACGAGGGCATCTCTTTTGATAAAACCGCTTTGGCACAGAACCTGACCCTGTTTTTGTATCCCGACGATTCCGACGAAGCGGGACGGAAACTGCGTGTCTATCAGCAGTATCTGATGGTCTCTGCCGCCGCCCAGCTGATCCTGTGCGAATCGGCAGAACGGGGCTGCTGCTATCATGATCTGGCGGACTATGCCGCCATCCAGATCAACGACACCCATCCCAGCATGGTCATCCCCGAACTGATCCGCCTGCTGGGTGAAAAGGGCATCGGCTTCGACGAAGCGGTGCAGATCGTCACCGATACCTGCGCCTACACCAACCACACCATCCTGGCCGAAGCGCTGGAAAAATGGCCCCGCGCATATCTGGAAGAGGCCGTTCCCCAGCTGATGCCCATCATCGAAAAGCTGGATGCGCTGGCAAAAGAACGCTGCGACGATCCCGCCTGCGCCATCATCGACGAACAGGATCGGGTCCACATGGCCCATATGGATATCCATTTCACCCATTCCACCAACGGCGTTGCGGCGCTGCACACCCAGATCCTGAAATCTTCGGAACTGGCTCATTTTGACCGGCTGTACCCCGAAAAATTCAACAACAAGACCAACGGCATCACCTTCCGCCGCTGGCTGATGTCCTGCAACCCGCTTTTGACCGACGAGCTTTGCCGTCTCATCGGCGACGGATTCAAAAAGGACGCTTCTCAGCTGAAAAAGCTGCTCTTTTACAAAGAGGACGAGGCGGTGCTTCGCCGCCTTATGGAGATCAAAGACCAAAACAAACAGGCGCTGTCGGTCTGGATGCATAAGACCCAGGGCGTTTCGGTGGATCCCACCCGCCTGTTTTCCATCCAGTCCAAACGTCTGCACGAATACAAACGCCAGCAGCTGAATCTGCTGGGACTGATCCACCAGTATTTCGAGATCAAGGCGGGACATCTGCCGCCGGTGCCCATGACCTGTTTCTTCGGCGCCAAGGCAGCCCCCGCTTACACCATCGCAAAGGATATCATCCATGCCCTGCGGGTGCTTTCCAACGTGTTTGCCGCCGACCCCGAGGTATCCAGATGGCTGCAGATCGTGTTCGTGGAAAATTATAACGTCACCGCCGCGGAAAAGATGATCCCTGCCTGTGACCTGTCCGAGCAGATCAGCCTTGCCAGCAAGGAGGCCAGCGGCACCGGAAATATGAAGTTCATGCTCAACGGCGCTTTGACCCTTGGCACCATGGACGGCGCCAACGTGGAGATCGCGCAGCTGGTAGGGGATGAAAACATCTACATCTTCGGACAGTCCTCCCAGCAGGTCATCCGCCGCTATGCCGCGGGGGATTACTCAGCCCGGGAGTGGTACGAAGGAGACCCCAATATCCGCCGCGCCATCGACTTTCTCACCGGCGAGCAGATGCTGAAAACCGGCGACAGAGAAGTTCTGCGGCGGCTGCAGAACGAACTGATCGGAAAAGACTGGTTCCAGACCCTGCCCGACTTTAACGCCTATGTGCTTCGCCGCCGTCAGGCGATGGAGGACTATGCCGTGTCCCCCATGCTCTGGGCGAAGAAATGCCTTGTGAACATCGCACAGGCCGGCTACTTCTCCAGCGACCGCACCATCGCCGACTACGACCGGGACATCTGGCATCTGGGGCAATAGACATACTTCCTGGGATTTCCTCCCCAAAACGAAAAAAGGACCGCTTCCGGACAAGGCGGTCCTTTTTTGATGCTTATGACAGTTTTTCCAGCAGGATCTCAAGATTTTCGGGGGAATACTCCACCTCCGAGGAATACAGCCGTGCCGTTTCCGCAAGATCGGAACAGGTCAGCCCTTCGCCATACACCGCAGCTGCCATCGCCCCGATCATCCGCACACTCAGATCGACAAACACAGCCCGTGCCGTAAGACGGTCATCCTCCAGGCTGTCAGCCAGATGCCGAAAGGCAAAATAGACTGCAAGCTGCTCCAGCGCCGTTTCCACCCAGCCTTCCCCGGGCGGGACCGCATCGGGCATTTCCAGTACCTTTTGCAGGACGATATCCCGCTCCTCGCTGAGCCGTTCCAGAGAAAGCAGCTCTTTTGCCCAGACTGCGGCATCGAACCCCAAAGGCTCTGCCCCGCAAAGGACCAGCATCCTCTCCAGCCGCGCAAAAACCGGACGGGAGCGGTCCTGCAAACAGGTGAACACCCTTTCCCGCAAAGCCAGAAAAGCCTCTTCCTCGGGAAAAAGGGCCTCTTCTCCCTCTTCCAGAACGATCATACCGGTCTTTTCTTTTCGGCTCACGATCAGCTGCGCCGCCGCTTCGCAGCAAAGTCCCAGACCGATCTCTTCCCGGTCGGAAAAGAAATTGCGAAACCGCGGATGATCGTCGCAGATTTGACAAAGGGCATCTTCGCCCTGCTCGATGATGATGTCGCAAAGCCCCTGTCCGTTTAAAAAGGGGCAGCGCTCCTTCTCGTCCAGACAAAAATGGGCACCGCCTTCCCGGCAGATATTTTTCTGCAGGCGCTGACCCAGTTCTCCGCCGATCCCGTCGTAGAAAGCGAGGGTCTCCCCGTCAATGTCGATCTCCCAGCCGATACAGCAGCTGTGACGGCACGCACCGGCAATGCAGGAAAATTCGTTATAATAATCAGGCGCTGTGATCCGCATAATAAACGCCTCCTCTGAAAAGATATTTTACCGCATCAGCGCAAAAAAGACAACCTTTGGTCTTGTGCAATATGGTAAAGTATGGTAAGATAAAAGCAACAACTTTTAGGGAGGTTCTACAATTGAGTCAGTATTTTGATTTAGTCAAAAAAATAAGCTTTCTCCGCAACGGCGGAACCGATGATGAACTGAGAGCTGCCAACATCCTGCTGGAAGAGATCGAAAAAGGCGGCGGCAAGGGCGAACTGATGGATTTTCAGATCCCCTACTTTAATCTGGAAAAATACAGCATGAAGGTGGTCGCTCCCTACGAGAAGGAGATCGAGACCCTGCCCTACGGACGTTCCGGCTGTCTGCCCGAAGGCGGCGTTGACCTGAAGCTTTATTATGCCGAGCGCGGCGTAGCCGAAGACTATGTGGGCATCGACGATCTGTCCGATACCGTTGTTCTGCTCAACGAGCTGCATCTGGATATGTACCGTCTGCTCTGCGAGAAAAACGCGGCAGCCTTTATGGTCATTCAGGGCAAATGGTGGAACAATTCCGAAAACTCCGATTTTCTGCAGAGACATCTGCGGGAAGAGTACGAGACCTTCCCCAAAAAGATCCCCGGCTTTTACATCTGGGCAAAAGATGCCACCGAGCTGATCCGCAACAAGGCAGAGGTCATCCATCTGGAGCTGCGTGAGACCGAGTACGATGCCACTTCCCGCAACGTACTGGCTACCATCCCCGGCACCCGCTTCCCGGAAGAGTCCATCGTCATCACCGCCCACTACGACTCGGTTCTGGTCGGCTCCGGCGCATGGGACAATGCCACCGGTTCTGCGGCAATCATGTACATCTACCACCACTTCCTGAAAAATCCTCCTCTGCGCACTCTGCGTTTTATCTGGTGCGGTGCCGAAGAGCAGGGACTTTTGGGCAGCAAGGCATACATCGAAAAATATCCTGAGATCGTTAAACAGATCAAATTCTGCTTTAACTTTGATATGTGCGGAACCGTTTTGGGTCCCAACAGCGTATTCGTCACCGGCGGCGACGATCTGAAGCACTACGCCGAGCAGTACTGCGGCGAGGTCGGTATGCGTGCCGCCATCCATGTTGGCGTACATTCTTCCGACTCTGCTCCCTTTGCCGACAAGGGCATCCCCTCGCTGGGTCTGTCCCGCGGCACCCGTACCGCTGAGATCCACACCCGCAACGATCAGATGTTCCCTCTGTCCGCCGAACAGCTGGAAAAAGACAGCGAATTTGCCTACAACTTCATTTCCAAAATGGCAAATGCGGTCCGTCTGCCGGTCGCTACTTCTCTTGACGACAAGATGAAAGCGGAAGTGGACAAATACTTCGCCAAAGACAAGATCTACAAAAAAGAGGACGAAGAGAAAAAATAGTCCCCAAAAAAGGATGCGAAAATCCCCGGTTTTATAAAAAACCGGGGATTTTTTCTGCTTTTTCTTCGGTTTTTATCCTTCTTTTTCGGCGGTTTTTTCCCGCTTTTGCAGATCGCACAGCACCTGACCGTAAAATTCTTCGCTGATCTTATACTTTTTCAGATAAATCACATACCCCGCCACGATCATCAAAAGCGGAATGGCAAACATGGCGATCTTAACGATCAGCTTGCCTTCCGGACCGATAGCATCCGCCGTTCCGCCGTCCACTTTGATGCCGGAGAAGATCAGAGTCAGACTGACGATGCCGGTAGCCAGCGCACCGCCGATCTTATTGATCAAAGGCTGCACCGAGAAGGTGACCGCCTCGTTTCGTTTGCCCAGCTTCCACTGTCCGTACTCGACCGTATCGGCCAGGAACATCAGCATCAGCGTCTGGATAAAGGCCTGACCCACGAACACCAGCACGGCGCCGATGGCAATGAGAACCAGCGAAACTTCCGCAAAGAAGAAGATGGCATAGCCCGCCAGCACAAGGCAGGTGGCCATGGTGTACATGGTGCGGCGGTCCATCTTTTTGGCAACCATCGGGTAGACCGACAGGGTACCCAGCTGCGCCACGCCCACAACAGCCACAAGGACCACATACAGTCCCTCGTTGCCAAAGAGATATTTCATGTAGTAGATGGCAAAGTTAACGGTGGTGCAGTAGCCGATCATGAAAAGGGCCATGGACAGGGTGGTCCACATCAGCTGATCGTTTTTCAAAAGGGCGCGAAACATCTGCTTCACACTGGTGGATTCCTGCTTTTCCATGGCAGTCCGTTTTTCCCGGATGCCCAAAAGCGGGAACAGAAGTCCCAGCAGGTAAACAGCGGCGATGACCACCGCGCACCAGAACCAGACTTTCGGGGTGTTGCCCAAAGCCGCGGTCACCGGCTGCCATGCCACCATCACGATGTACATGCCCACATTGGCGCAGATCCTTGCGAAGGCACCGGTTTTTTCCCGCATTTTCTGGTCGGAAGAAAGGACCGGCAGCAAGGTCCAGTAGCCAATATCGTTGATGCCGTAGGTGATGTCCCACAGAAGATAGGTCACACCAAAGAGGATCACAAAACCCCAGCCGGAACCGATGCCGGAAAAGAGGATCACCGAAAACAGGGCGCTGAACAGTCCGCCGATCAGGATGGCGGGCTTGAATTTGCCCCAGGGAGAGCGGATGTTGTCGATGACCAGTCCGGTGATGGGGTCATTGAGCGCATCGAAAATACGCAGAAAGGACAAGATCATGCTGGCCGCCGCAAAGACCCACACGGGCAGCGACAGCACGTCGGACAGAAAATACAAAAGGCAGTTGGCCTCAAAGGCGTAGAACATATCCCGTCCTACGGTGCCAAGACCAAAGGAATAATGGTTGCGTTTTTCCTGTGCAGTCACAGCGATTCCTCCTCAATAACGAACAGTTCCGACCCGAAATCGGTCAGCGTCCGCTGATTTTTATCATAGCCGGTCCCCCGGAACAGCGGCAAAAGCCGGACACCCGCCATCAAAGCGGCGCCGCTTGCCAAAAGATCCTGTCCGCCGTCCGGCAGGGTGATCAGCCGATCGGCGGTGCGAAGCACAAAGCCGTTGGGATCCAGATCTACCGGCGCCACGTGCTTGACCAGGCTGCCGAAGGGTCCGATCCGCAGCTTTTGGGGAACAGAGGTGAAACGGTAGCGTTTTTCCGGGTCCAGATGCCGCAGCCGAAGGGTCTCATAGCCCGGTGCCGCAGGGGTCTGCCCGCGGAACACCGCCGCCAGAACGGTTTTTCCGTCCGAGACCTGCCAGCCGTTTTTCAAACGGGTAAACGCTCCGAACTGGAAAATATCCCGATGCTTTTTATAAAAGGTGATCTGCCCTTTGATCTCTTCCTTTTCGATTCGAAGCAGATGCCCCAGATCCAGCTCGTAGCCGAGGCAGCCAAAGAAAGAGACATTCCCCCTCGTACGAAGGGGAGTTGTCCGCAGGGTCTGTGCATGGGGCGATGCGCTGACGTGGGCGCCAAAGGCGGACTGGGGGTACAGATAGGAAAGGCTCTCCTGAATGGCGATCCGCTCGATGGGATCGGTGTTGTCGGAGCACCAGATCTGGGGACCGAAGGAAAGCATCCCCAGATCGAACCGGTTGCCGCCGGAAGAGCAGCTTTCCAGCAGGATATGGGGTCTCGGCGCAAAAATGCGGCGAAGGATGTCATACAGTCCCAGAATATACCGATGGGCCTTTTCCCCCAGCGCGATGCTGTGACGGTTCATATCCCATTTGACATAGGTGATGGGAGCGCTGTCCAAAACGGCGCTCATTTCGGCAACAATGTAGTCCCGCACTTCGGGACGGGTCAGATCCAGCAAAAGTTCATGGCGGCTCAAAAGCGGCGCAAAACCGTCGGTCAGCGCCCAATCGGGATGGGCACGGTACAGATCGGAATCGGGATTGACCGCTTCCGGCTCGAACCAAAGGCCGAAATTCATGCCGAGGCCGTTTATTTTTTCCGCCAGAGCCGAAAGACCGTAGGGCAGCTTTTTGCGGTTGACGGTATAGTCGCCCAGCCCCGCCGTATCGCTGTTTCGCTGACCGAACCAGCCGTCATCCAGAACGAACAGCTCGCAGCCCAGCTCTTTGGCTTCCCTGGCGAGGGAAACAAGGCGGTAGTGGTTAAAGTCGAACATGCACCCTTCCCAGCTGTTATACAAAACCGGGCGGGGGCGCTCCTTCCAGTAAGGCGGGATGATATGTTCGGTAACGAAGCGGTGCATCTTTCGGCTCATGCCGCCAAAACCTTCGGTCGAAAAAGCCACTGCCGCCTCGGGAGTCTCAAAACGTTCCCCGGGCTGCAGCTGCCAGAGAAAGTTATCCGGCGAGATGCCCAGCATCACCCGGGTAAAGCCCTGCAAAGAGCGCTGCGCCGCGCCGTAGTGATTGCCGGAATAGATAAGGTTAAATCCGTAGATATTGCCGGCGGTTTCGGTGGCATCCGGCTCGGACAGCAAAAATCCGGGGTTGTGCCGATGGGAGGAAAAGCCGGTCACGCTTTCGTTGACCACACGGCTTTCGCCGACGGGGGTGACATGGCGGCGCATCTCGGCGATCCATCCGCCGTCGAAGGTGGTCATTTCGTATTCGCCCAAAAGATCAAAACAGCCGCTCATCAGACGGGTCAGATCGACTGTGTTTTCTCCGCAGTTTTGAAGGACGGTCCGTCGGGTCAGCACGCCGCCGAACACCGAAAAATACAAGGTCAGCTCCAGCCCCGGCTGTCTCAGCAGGATCTTGAGGGTCTCTCCTTCTCCGTGCGCCTGCACAAGGCCGCTTTGCATCGGCTCGGGCCGCGGCAGGATCTCGTGGCTGTGATAGCGAAAATCGGTGGGGATTCCCCCTAACTGAATGGGGCTTTCCCGATAGTCGCCCCGTCCGGACCCGCTCCAGACTAGGGGCATCACGTCGGGACAGGACTGGGTGTCTCCTTCTTCCAGCAGCACCGACTCGCCCCATCCGAGCCCCGGATGCAGGGTAAAGGCTTCGGCATCGTCGACCGAAATCGGCTCGCCAAAATGCAAAAGCTCCAAAAGTCCGTATGGGTTGACCCGCATCAGACAGGAAAACCCTTCGCCGTGCAGGGCAAAAATGTCGTTTTTATACTCGATCATCGTACATCATACCTCTGATCTGCTACATAGTTCTGATAGATCTCTTTTGTCACGCCGCCCTTTTGGATGACCTCGGAATAAAACCGTCCGGCTTTTTTCACGGTGCGCGCACGGGTTTCGGGATCGACCGAGACCAGACCGAACCTGGAGGAGTTTCCTTCCACCCACTCAAAATTGTCGCAGAAGCACCAGTGGTAGTACCGCTCGAAGGGCAGGTCCGACTGGCTGATGACCTTGAGATGGTCGTACAGGTAGCGGCAGCGGAACCGGTCGTTGTTGTCGCAGGTCCCGTTTTCGGTGACCCAGATCGGACGGGGCAAAACCTCGTACAGCCGGCGGGCGCAGTCCACCAGACCCTGCGGGTAGATCTCCCAATCCAGATCGGTTTTGGGGCAGTTTTCCCGCACGCCGTCGCCGATCCCCGAAACGGTGGAACGGGAGTAGTAATTAAGCCCGATAAAGTCGGTGTACTCCCCTTTGGGCAGATGGGCGTAATTGCGCATGGGGAACGGAAAATCCCCCAAGGTCATGGCTTTTGTCAAAGCATCCTGAAAAAGGTAGCTGGTCAGTTTGGCGCTGATGCGGTGCCACAGATTCTTTTCGTTTTTGGGCGCAAAGACCCGCAGATGATTGGCGCATCCCACCATGGTATCGGTATAGCCCATCTCTTTTCGCAGCCGATGGATCATCTCATAGGCTTTGATGTGACAGTATGCCAGATTTTCCATCACCGCCAGGGTCTCTTTCACCCCGGTCTTTCCGGGCGGCCACGCACCGAAGAAATAGCAGTTGGTGGCGTAGACATTGGGTTCGTTGATGGTGATATAGTCGGAACACAGATCGCCGAACCGCTCGACGACCAGTTTGACAAGATCCAGATAGTCGGAAAGATTTTCCCGTTTTTCGAAGGCGCCTTTTTTCTCGAACCACATGGGGTTGGAAAAATGGTGGATAGTCAAAAGCGGACGGATCCCCGCTTCGTTTAAGGCGGTCAGCTCTTCCCGGTACTGCGCCACTGCCCTTTCGTCCACCAGACCGGGCTCGGGCATCAGCCGTGCCCATTCCACGCTGAAGCGGTACAGCTGCAGACCCATTTCCCCCATGAGAGCCGTATCCTCCCGCCAATATTTCCAATGGTCGTTGGCAACAGAAGGGTCGGTCCCATCTTTGATAAACCCTCTGCGGTACCAGTCGTTCCAGTTGGTATCCAGCTGCCCGCCTTCGATCTGCATCGACGCGGTGGAAACACCCATCAGCATCTTTTTCGGGATGGAAAACTCCATAAAACCGCCTCCTTTTTCTTTTATTGTATCGGTCCTTTCTTGATATTGCAAGTGACGGGACGGAGAATTTGTGGTAGGATAGAAGCAGACAAACGGCAAAGGAGAAAAGCGTATGGAACGAAAACGTTGGTACAAGGATATGGTGGTCTATCAGATCTGGCCCCGCAGCTTTAAAGACGGCAACGGCGATGGC
>JAFQTW010000059.1 GCA_017408855.1 Oscillospiraceae bacterium
CAAAGGCTGAGCTGCTGGACGGCGAGACTGTTCTGGACACCGTTTCCAACCGCATCGGTTTCAGAACCTTCAAGATCGATCCGGACAACGGCTTTATCCTCAACGGCGAAGAGTATCCGCTGCGCGGCGTTTCCCGTCATCAGGACCGCTGGGGCATCGGCAATGCGCTGCTGCCTGAGCATCACGAAGAGGATATGGAGCTGATCTGCGAGGTCAGCGCCACCACCATCCGTCTGGCTCACTATCAGCACGATCAGTATTTCTATGATCTGTGTGACGAAAAAGGGTATGGTCATCTGGGCTGAGATCCCCTACATCTCTCAGCATATGCCCGGCGGCCGTGAGAACACCGTCTCTCAGATGAAAGAGCTGATCACCCAGAACTACAACCATCCTTCCATCGTGGTTTGGGGTCTCTCCAACGAGATCACCATGAAGGGCGACTCCGATCCCGACCTGCTGGAGAACCATCATATCCTCAACGATCTGTGTCATGAGATGGACAAGACCCGTCCCACCACCATGGCGGCGGTTTCTCCCTGTCCCATCGACAGCCCCTACATCCAGATCCCGGATACCGTTTCCTACAACCATTACTTCGGTTGGTACGGCGGTGACACCACCATGAACGGTCCCTGGTTCGACAATTTCCACAAGACCCATCCCACCATCCCGATCGGCTGTTCCGAGTACGGCTGCGAGGCGCTGAACTGGCACACCAGCAAACCCGTACAGGGCGACTACACCGAGGAGTATCAGGCATTCTACCATGAAGAGCTGATCAAACAGCTGTTCACCCGCAAATATATGTGGGCGACCCATGTTTGGAACATGTTCGACTTCGGTGCCGATGCCCGTGCTGAGGGCGGCGAGAACGGTCAGAACCACAAAGGTCTGGTCACCTTCGACCGTAAGTACAAAAAAGACTCCTTCTATGCTTACAAAGCATGGCTGAGCGACGATCCTTTCGTACATCTGTGCGGCAAACGTTACATCGACCGCGTTGAGGATGTTACCAAAGTGACCGTATACTCCAACCTGCCCGAGGTCGAGCTGTTTGCAAACGGCGAGTCTCTGGGCAAAAAGACCGCAGAAGATCACTTCTTCTACTTTGATGTTCCCAACGCGGGCGAGACCAAACTGGTCGCTGTTGCAGGCGAGCACAAAGACGAGGGTATGATCCGCAAGGTCGAGGAATTCAATCCCGCTTACCGTCTGCAGGAGAAAGGCGCGATCCTCAACTGGTTCGACATCACCGAGGTAGAGGGCTACTTCTCTCTCAACGATAAGATGAGCGACATTATGGCTACCATGAAAGGCAAACTGCTGTTTGCTACCATGTTCGCCAAAATGATGCCCAAAAAGGGCGAGAAGATGATGGGCGGCTTTGAGATGAACGATACCATGATGGGCATGCTGGGCGGCTTCACCGTTCTGCGTCTGCCCGGTATGATGGGCATGGCCGGCATCAATCTGACCAAAGAGCAGCTGTTGGATCTGAACGCCAAGCTGAACAAGATCAAAAAACCCAACAAATAAAAAGTATAGGGGGTATCCAATACCCCCTATATACGGAAAAAGTTCCAAGAGAAACTTTTTCCGATACCCCCGGAGAAAAGACCGCCTGCGAGGGCGGTCTTTTTGGTTGGAGTTTTTCCGTCAGCAAAGCCGCCGGAAAAATGGGATTTGGGTATCCAATACCCCCTATATAAAAAATAGTTCCGGAAGAAACTTTTTCCGATACCCCCGGAAAAAAGACCGCCTGCGAGGGCGGTCTTTTTGGGTGCAGAAATTGGTGCGTTCAGTTTCTTGACAGGAAAGGAAGGTAGTTTTTATAATAGAGGAAAGACTGTAAGGAAAAGGCGCGAAGGAGGGTTTTATCAATGAAAAGCATCAAGCCCGGACGTGGTCCTTCGATGTTGGGCGGTGTGATGAGTCTTTTGATGGGTGCGTTCGGCATTGTTTGGATGCTGGTCGTCATCTTTTCGGGCGGCGGTGTTTTCGCGCTGTTTGGTCTGATCTTCGTCATCGTTGCCATTACGCAGGCGGTGTATCATTTCAAGAACGCCACCGGTGAGAACCGCTATTCCAGCTACGATATCGTAGACAGCGAGGAAGAGTCCGATCCGTGGAACGAGCGATACGGACGGAAACGTTCGCAATCCGGCGAAGCTGCGGCACCGGTGGAGAGCCGTTTTTGCCCTTACTGCGGAAATCCTGTGGAAAAAGGGTACCAATACTGCAATCAATGCGGCGAAAAACTGCCGTAAAAAAAGAGAAAAAAGAGGGGAAACTATGAAAAATCTGAAAAAAGAAGCGGTATTTACCGCGCTTTTAACAACTGTTTGCTCGGTCGTTCCGGCTTACGCGGGCGATAACAGCATCGTTGGACCGGTGCTTTGGGTCGCCGGCGGCTCGGGTCTTTTGATCGCCGCTTATGTGGTGCTGACCGTTTTGGGCAAGAAAAAGAAATAAGCAAAATAAAAAAAGACCGTCCGCCAGGACGGTCTTTTTTATCGGTTGTTTATTTCAGCTCGATGGATTTTGCGGTGAGGATGGCGCTTTCGCCGGCAGAGAACCGGATGGTCACGCTGTCGCCTACATTGAGGATCACGGCGATCTCGCTGGCGGAGGCGGAAACGGCGTAGTAGGTCTCTTCACCCTGCAGGCGGATGTAGAACACGGTGTTGCCGTCGATGACTGCCGAACGGATATCATCGATCTTGCCGGTCACTTCGGTGGCGGGCAGCTGAGAATCGCTGACCACGCCGTTCTGCGCCAGCAGACGGGAATAGTTTTCGGAACATTCTTCTACCGACGAGCCGGTGGCAACGATCTGGTACTGTGCCACATTGACCATGGCGTACATTTTTACCAGCTGAGCGTTATCCTTCAGGGCGATGAAGTAGGTGGGTTTCGAGTGGATATTCAAAAGCAGCGGGAAGGTGGCACGGTAATTGAGGTGCTGCACAACGCCCTCGGCAGAGCTCATAGCCGAATACTCGGTGGCGCCGGCGCAGGGATAGTATTTGGACTCCTTGGTCCGCTGGTTGGTCAGGATGAAGCCGACATTGGACTGGTCGCTTCCCACCGAGGTAACGCCGGTGTAGACGTAAACGTCATCGTTGAGAGCGATGTAGTTGTAGCCGTCGGTGGTGATGGTAACACCCTTCTGACCGAAGATGGAGTTGAGCCATCCGCGCTGATACAGACCGTAGTAGTCGTACTGCTGCATGATCAGATCTGCCGAGTAGACCCGGTCACACCAGGAGGGAACTTCCTCGCTGGAATAGTACTGACTTTCGCCGGTAATGGCATTGACCAGCACGGCGCCGTTGATGTCGGTGCCGCCGAACAGACCGATGGTCTTTTCCACTTTGGGGCAGATCCAGTAAGGCTCGCCCTCTTCGTTGATCTCAAAGACAGGGGTACCGAACATATAGGTGGGATACTGGAAGCGCAGATGACGCTCGAGGTACCGTCCGAACAGCTCGGAGTGAGAGTATTTGATGCCCTGTCCCTCGGGCAGACGAACGACCTCTACGTTCTGGCTGACCATGTCGATGTACAGGTAGGCGGGGATACCGTTTTGGCGGTTGGTGAACCATTTGATCAGATCGCCGTATTCCAAAAGGGTCACGCGGACGGGACGTCCTTTATAGTTGATCTGGTTGTACTCGTCGGCTACCTCGAACTGGCTGACCATATCGGACAGCTCGCCCAGTTTGCGGTCACCCAGTTTAGAGGCGGAGTCCTTGTCCAGCATGGGGATCTGGTCGAAGGAGATCTCCTCAACGTCGGTGATAAAGTCACCTTCCTGCACCGGCAGAAGCTGGGTATAGGCGTGGGCGCGGAAGATGACGCTGGACAGCAAAGAGCCTACCAGATAGATGACGACCAAAGCACAGCACAGCAAAAAGGGAACGATGCAGTGCTGCTTCATCATACGGAGAAAGTCCTTGATGCTGCCGGTATCAAAGGTCGGCTGCGGGATGTGATTCAGGTTGATCACATTGGAGTCCCGATACTTTTGGGGCTGACCGATCTTACCGGTGAACACAGCGGTCACACAGTAAACGGCGCTGAGCAAAAAGGCAAAGACGTAAAACTCGGTGGCATGCAGGTTGATGGCCGGCAGTTCCAGATAAAAATAGACAAAGCCGAACACCGCCGTTACCAAAAGGCAGATCAGGGTGCGTTTTACGCGTCCCAGGGTTTTTCCTTCGTTCATAAATGTACCTCCTTAAAAAGCACAGCTTTATCAGATCTGCAGCCAGATGTACAGGACGATCTGCAGCAGAAGGATAACAGGGAGACCGAGCCGGAAGCTCAGATGCCGGGTCTTGTGACGGAAGAAGAACATTCCGGCGATGGCGCCGATACTTCCGCCCAAAAGGGCCGACCCGAACAGGACCTTTTCGGGGATGCGCCACAGTTCGCGGCGGGCACGGGATTTGTCGATGCCCATCAGCAAAAAGGCCGCAAGATTGATCAGGACAAGATAGGGGACAGGCATAATCGGTTCCTTTCTCCAAAGCGGGATTCTGTCAAGTATAGTATAGCACATTGTCGGAGTAAAATGTTGGATTTTTGTGAACGAACCTTTAAATGATAAAACTTTATCAAAAATGTAAAATCCTGCGGGGAATTGTCCCTTTTCTCTTGCGGGAAGGGGAAAGCTCATGTATAATAAACTTAGAAATTTATGCCGAGCCATCGGCGTGAGAGGAGTAATAAAAATGAACAAAGTATTGGTAGAGACTTCTGCCCGTCATCTGCATGTTTCCCAGGCTGATCTGGAGGTTCTGTTCGGCAAAGGCGCACAGCTGACCCCCAAAAAAGACCTGTCCCAGCCCGGTCAGTTCGCTTGCGTAGAGCGCGTTGACGTTGTTGGCCCCAAAAAGACCATCGCCGGTGTTACCATTCTGGGTCCCGTTCGTCCCGCTACTCAGGTAGAGGTTTCTCTGACCGACGCCAGAACTCTGGGCGTTGCCGCTCCCGTAAGAGAGTCCGGTGATGTTGCCGGTTCCGCTGGCTGCAAACTGGTTGGTCCCTGCGGCGAGGTTGAGCTGAAAGAAGGCGTGATCGCTGCAAAACGTCATATCCACGCTACCCCCGAGGATGCTGAGAAACTGGGCGTTTCCGATAAAGAGATCGTAAGCGTGAAAATCGATACCGACGGCCGTTCTCTGATCCTGGGCGACGTTATCGTTCGTGTAAACCCCAGCTACGCTCTGGCAATGCACATCGATACCGATGAGTCCAACGCAGCAGGCTGTTCCGGCGTTGTTTACGGCGAGATCGTAAAATAAGTCTCTGAAAACAAAGATCCCGTCTCTTACGAGCCGGGATCTTTGTTTATCAAACGACTATTTTGTCAGCAGACAGCGGTAGCGGGTGACCGGGATGTTGTCATAAACCTGAGTGAAGGGCGTGATCTGAAAGCCGGCTTTTCGGTAAAAGCCCACCGCATCATGGTCGGTTTCTGCGTAAAGTGCGGACAAATGGCATCGGGTCATCACCTGTTGGATCATAAAAGTGCCGATCCCGGTCTGGCGGCTGCTCTCGGCAACAGCGATACCAAGGATCTCGGGGCGCTGCGGATCGTTCAGTGAAAGAACGAGAACGCCTTCGGTTTTGCCGCTGATTTGGCAGGAAAAGACTTTGACCTTGTTGTCTGCCAGAAAACCATCAACCTTTTGACTGAACTTTTCTTTCGAAGGCAGGTACATACAGGCCTTGTAGATGTCGTAGGTCTGCAGAACCGCTTCTTTGTCCTGCAGCTGTAAAAACTCCCACGGCATAAAACCCACACCCTTTCTCAAAAGTTTCTTTGATTATACCACAAAAGCGGGAAAGTTCACAGATTAGAAATGGTCTTTTGGTCC
>JAFQTW010000060.1 GCA_017408855.1 Oscillospiraceae bacterium
AAGGGAGTGAAGAATAATGCTGGCGATCTTTAAAAGAGAGTTCAACTCCTATTTCACTTCCCCCATCGGCTATGTTTTCATTGCCATGTTCTACTTCATTTCCGGCATCTTCTTCTTTCTGTACAACCTGGCTGCGGCTTCTGCCGAGCTGCGCTACGTTTACTCCATGCTGTTCACCTGTTCCGCTCTGCTGATGCCCATTCTGACCATGAGAATGCTCAGCGAGGACAAGCGCCAGAAGACCGATCAGATCCTTCTGACCTCTCCGGTCAGCCTCACCGGTCTTCTGATGGGCAAATTCCTCGCTGCTTTCCTGGTGTATGTGATCGCCGTATCCATCACCCTGGTCTACGCACTGGTTTTGAGCGTATTCGTTTCCTTTAACTGGGCTGTGATCGTCTCCAGCTATGTTGGCATCCTGCTTTTGGGCGCCGCGCTCATCGCCGTTGGTATGTTCATCTCCTCTCTCACCGAGAGCCAGCTGGTCGCCGCCATCGTTACCGTAGTTGTTGACCTGGGTCTGCTGCTGGTGGATTCTCTCGCCAGCGTTATGCCCAACACCACCCTGCAGAACGCGGTCCTGAGCCTGTCCATGTCCGACCGTTACGGCAACTTTACCATGGGTATTCTGGACTTTGCCGACACCTTCTTCTTTTTGAGCGTCATCGCGCTGTTCATTTTCCTGACCGGCCGTGTTCTCGAAAAGAGAAGATGGGGTTAATAGGGAGGTAACGTGCTATGTTTTCTAAAATTTTAAACAACCGCCGCTTCCGGATGGGTTCTTTCGCAACCGTCCTGACGGTGATCTTCGTCGCAGCGCTGATCATTCTGAACATGATCGTTTCCGCTGTTTCCAACCGCTATCCCGTTCAGATCGACCTGACCACCGATAAGATCTACGGCCTGTCCGACGAGACCATCGAATATCTGAAAGGTCTGGAAAAAGAGGTCGACATCTATGTACTGGCTACCGAAGACGGCTTCTCCAGCGCCAGCGACTATTTCCTGCAGGCAAAAGAGACCATCAAAAAGTTCCCCCAGTACACTTCCAAAGTGGACCTGTCCTTTGTTGATATGGCAAAAGACCCGTCCTTCGAATCCAAATACGCTTCTTACAACATCGGTACCCGCGATATCATCGTAGAGTGCGGCAGCAAGATCCAGATCGTTAAAACCTCCGATCTGTTCACCCTGCAGTACGATTCCAGCACCGGCTACTCCTATATCCAGGGTTCCCGTACCGACGAGGCCATCACTTCTGCCATCATGAACGTGACCTCCGACTACACCCCGAAGGTGACCCTGCTCACCGCCCATTCTTCCTTCGACGCCACCTCCTTCGTGAGCCTGCTGGAGCAGAACAGCTTCGAGGTCATCACCCAGGATCTGCTGCTGGAGGATATCGATCCTGAGGCTGAGGTCGCCATTCTGTTCGCACCCAGTCAGGATCTGGACGAGGATCAGCTGAAAAAGCTGGATGCCTTCCTGGACAACGACGGTCAGAAAGGCCGCTCCCTGCTGTACTTCGCATCCGCTTCCCAGCCTGCCATGCCCGCCATGGAAGCATTCCTCAGCGAGTGGGGCATCGTGATGGAAGATGCTACCGTTTACGAGACCGATTACAGCCGTATCTATAATTACAGCCCCCTGTACTCCATCGTAGACTTTGTCAACGAAGAGATCCTCGAGGATCCTTCCGGCTATATGCTGATGCCCACCGCCCGCGTAATGGATACCTCCTTTACCGAGCGCGACGGTAAAACCGTTGAAGTTCTGCAGAAATTCGGTCCCGAAGCGCGGGCCATCCCCAACGATGCCGGCGAGGACTACAACATCGAGGATGCTGAGGCATACGCTTGGCCCGCGCTGGTTCTTTCCACTCTGGAAAAATCCGCCGGCAAGGTCAATGAGTCCGGTGTCGCGGTGCTCAAATCCCAGGTGATCGTTTCCGCATCCGCAGCCAGCTGTGAGTCCGGACTGCTGTCCTCCAACACCTTTGTCAACGGCAAATACTATCTGAACCTGATCAACTCGGTCGTCGGCCGCGACGTAAGCTACTCGGTGACCGACAAGGTTCTGGATACCAACACGCTGGTCATGACCAACACCCAGATCCTCGGCATCGCCGCCGTATTTGTGATCGTGATCCCCGCAGCACTGCTTGTCTGGGGCATCGTGGTGTTCATGCGCAGACGCCACAAATAATCCCGTCACTCAGCTGACCGGACGGGCAGGAGCGAAACCCGTCTCTGCCCGTCCTTTCTTTTGTAAACCAACAGAAATGGAGCATTTGTTATGTCAAAACGTACAAAAACCCTGATCCTTGCGCTTTTGGCGCTGGTGCTGCTGGTCGGCGCGTTCTTTGCCGTTAAGCTGCTGCTTCCCGAAGAGGAAGTTGTCGAGTCCTCCAGCGCAAGCACCCCCATTACCCTGATCTCCATGGAAGCGGATGAGATCGCTTCCATCGAAGTAGACCGTCCCGAGGGCGGCTTTACCCTGCGCAACAAAAACGGTGTCGCTTCGATCGACGGACTGTCCGGTCTGCCGCTGGATGCCGACCTGATGCAGGAGACCATCTCCACCATCACCACCCTCTTCGCCAAAGAAGTGGTTGCCGAAAACCCCGATAACTACGGCGTTTACGGTCTGGACAATCCTTCTTACACCGCAAAAGTGACCCGTACCGACGGCACCTCCTTTACGCTGGAGTTCGGTCTGGAGTCCTCCGCTTCCTACGGTACCTACACCAAACTGAAGGGTTCCCCCGAAGTTTACATCATCTACAACAGCAACCTGACCGGTCTGCGCCGCAAAACCGAGGACTTTATCTCCGCCGAGATCGCCGCGACCGTTTCCGAGGGTGCTGACTTCTTCAGCATTAAATATTCCGGCGCCAACTATCCCGAGCCTCTGCTGATCGAAAAACACAACGCGGACGAGGATGACGACGCCACCTACTCCTACTTCACCTACTTTACGGTCGAGCCCAAATGGCGCCCGGTCGATACCGAGGTCGTCTTCACCTATGTGGACGAGATCACCCAGGCGACCGCCACCGACATCCTGGCCGGCAACTACACCCAGGAGACTCTGGCCTCCTACGGTCTGGACGAGCCGGATACCATCGTTGAGGTGACCTTTACCGAGCAGTTCGAAGAAGATGCGGTTTACAAATACAGCCTCTCCTTCCAGGACGGCAAGGTTTACGCCATCTGCAACGATGTTCCGATCATCTACACCCTCGAGGATGCCGACTGGATGCATCTGACCTACGAAAAAGCCCTGCACAGCCTGTTCCTGCTGCCCAGCATCTACGATATCGGCTCGGTCGATATCGACCTGAACGGCAAGCAGTACACCTTTGAGGTATCCGGCGAAAAGAGCGAGAACGTCGTGATCGACGGCAAGACCATCGATGCTTTGGCCTTCTCCAAATTCTATCAGATCCTCATCGGCGCCAACCACGACGGCAACTATGTCACCGACATCGTTCCCGAGACTGAGGCGCTCTTGTCCATCACCTTCCACTACCGTGACGGACAGGAATCCGATACCATCCGCTTCTTCGAAGCGGGTCCCCGTAAAAACTACGCCGAGGTCAACGGCGAGATCGAGTTCACCATGATGGCCTCCTTCGTCGAAGCGGTCGAAGAGGCTCTCGATGTCGTTCTTGCGGGCGAAGTTCCGGATCCCGACTGGAAATCCTAACCGAATCAAAAAAACGGCTTCTTACGAAGCCGTTTTTTTTCTTGTCTGTTTTTCTTTTCTCTCTTCTTTTTTCGTGTCATTTTTCCTGCGGATCTTCATAGAATAGAAAAATGCGATAGAAAAAAGGAGGAGTATCATGTTACACGACGATCCGCAGCCCATCATGGAACGACCCGTCCCCCAGCCGCCGAAGCCCTCCTGGTTTCAGGTGGCGGGCGATGTGGATGACTTTATCTTCTATTTCGAAGACCCATCGGCCTGCAGTCAGCGCTGAACCGCCAAAAAAGCCCGAAGGAAGCTCCTTCGGGCTTTTTCTTATTCTTACCAGCCGGAGATGTTCCCCCGCTTCATGGCGCCGAAAATGCGGTGTGTAATGCCCCGATGCTCCTTTTCCATCTCCCGCAGCCAGTTCTTGGTCCATTCCCGGGTGGTGGCGCCGTCCACCGGGCACTGGCTTTTCACGATGGGAAGCTCTGCCTTGCGCACTGCCGAAGCGATCTCGTGTTCCGGCGCGAAAACCAGCGGACGGATCATGGTGATGTCCTTGCGGGAAAGGTAGGTCACCGGCGAAAAGCAGCCGATCCGCCCCTCCTGGAACAGGTTCATCACAAAGGTCTCCACCGCGTCGTCGTAGTGATGCCCCAGCGCGATCTTGTTGCAGCCGTGCGCCTTTGCCGCATCGTGCAAAGCGCCCCGCCGCATCCGCGCGCACAGGCTGCAGGGATTGGATTCCTCCCGCGCTTCGAACACGATGGGTCCGATCTCGGTGCGGATGACGTGGTACTCCATCTCCCATTTTTCGCACAGCTGCTGCAGCGGGGTATAATCGGTGTACTGACCGTTCCAGCCCGGGTCGAGGGTGATACCCACCAGCGTAAAGTCGATGCCGATAAAGCGGCGCAGTCCCGCCAGACCCGCCGCCAGCGCCAGCGAGTCTTTTCCGCCGCTGATGCCCACGGCGATGCGGTCACCGTTTTCGATCATTTTATATTCCTGAATGGCCTTGCGCATATATCCCATGATCCGCTGCATGCCGTATCCTCCGAAAAAATTGATTTATCTGTCGCTTTTGTCCGATTTTCTTTTATTTTAGCCGTTTTTTGCCTGTTTCGCAACCGTTTGTTTTTGAAAATTGAGTTTGAGGAAACGAGAGCATTCGGGAGAAAACAGGCGAAAAACGGAGATCTTCCTTTGCCAAATTATTTTTTTGAAAAAAGGTGTTGACATTCCCCTTGCCGCTTACTATAATAAATCTTGCGTCACGGCCAACAAATGGCTTAGTCACGCCAAAAATTCGTAGTTTGTGTGCTTCAAACATAAATGAAACCGAAATTTTTCAGGAGGGAAAATCATGTCGACCACTATGCCGAAAGCTGGCGAGAACCGTAAATGGTACATTCTCGATGCTGCTAACAAGCCCCTCGGTCGCACCGCGACCGTTGCCGCTTCTATCCTGCGCGGCAAACACAAAGTAACCTTTGCCCCTCACGCTGACTGCGGTGATCATGTTATCATCATCAACGCAGAGAAAGCTGTTCTGACCGGCAAAAAACTCGAGCAGAAATACTACCGTCATCACTCCGGTTGGGTAGGCGGCCTCAAAGAAGTTCAGTACTCCAAACTGATGGCTGAGAACCCTGAGAAAGCTATGATGCTGGCAGTAAAAGGCATGCTCCCCGGCAACAGCCTGGGCCGCACCGCTCTGACCCGCTGCAGAGTATTCCGTGGCGCTGAGCACACCCATGCTGCTCAGAAACCCGAGAACTGGACCTTATAATTTACGGGAGGAGGCAAAATAATGTACGATTCTAAACCTTATTTCTACGGCACCGGCAGAAGAAAACATTCTGTCGCTCGTGTACGCGTATATGCAAACGGTACCGGCTCCATCAAGATCAACGGTCGTGACATCGACGACTACTTTGGTCTGGAGACCCTGAAACTGATCGTTCGTCAGCCCATGGAGCTGACCGACACTCTGGGTCGTTTCGACATCGAGTGTAACGTAGCCGGCGGCGGTATTTCCGGCCAGGCTGGCGCGATCCGTCACGGTCTGTCCAGAGCTCTGCTGCAGGTAAACGAAGAGGCTTACCGCCCCATCCTGAAAAAAGCAGGCTTCCTGACCCGTGATCCTCGTATGAAAGAGCGTAAAAAATACGGCCTCAAAGGTGCACGTCGCGCTCCTCAGTTCTCCAAACGATAGTTTTTACTTCTTTGGAATCAACAAAGCCTTCGCGAAAGCGGAGGCTTTTGTTTTGTCCGGACCACATAAGTTCGCCCATCCAATCGCTGCGCTCTTGGGGGCTTACTTAAGTTCTCCAAACGATAGTTTTTACTTCTTTGGAATCAACAAAGCCTTCGCGAAAGCGGAGGCTTTTGTTTTGTCCCAAACCCTTTTCAAACAGCAAAAAGGACCTGCCGACGGCAGGTCCTTTTTCTCTTATCGGAACAACTGAGAAGCTTTTTTCATTCGTTCGGCGACCTTTACCCCAAAGGGACAGCGGCTCTCGCAGGCGCCGCATCCGATGCAATGATGGGCATTGTGCGCCAGCCCGTTGTGATGCTCCCGCAGAGAGGGCGGCGTTTCGGTCTGCATCACCGCCAGATCATAAAGCTTATTGACCATGGCGATGTCGATATCCAGCGGGCAGGGCTTACAGTGACCGCAATAGGTGCACTGCCCCTGATAGGAGTGCATCGGCGCCCCTGCCAGGACCGAAGCGTAGTCCTTTTCTTCCTCCGTCGCGGTTTCGTACACCACAGCGGCACGGACATGCTCGGGGGTATCGTAGCCTACCATCACCGAGGACACCGCCGGACGGGTGAGGCAGTAGTGCAGACACTGTACCGGGGTCAGCGCCACGCCGAAGGGGGACCGTTTCGGGTCAAAGAGCCGTCCGCCGGCAAAGCCCTTCATAACGGTGATGCCCACGCCGTTGCTCTCGCAGACCTGATAGAGTTTTGCCCGGACCGGATCGATCCCGGCGAGGTTTTCATCAAAGGACTCGGCAAAATAGGTGTCGATGTTGTCCGTTGCGGGCAGCATATCAAAAGCGGGGTTCACGCTGAAGAGGATCATCTCCACAAAGCCGCTTTCCGCCGCCTGAATACCGATCTCCGGATTGTGGGTGGACAGACCGATGTGGCGGATGGTCCCCGCCGCCTTCAGCTCTTTCACATAATCGAGGAAAGGGCTGTTCTGGATGCCGTCCCAGTCCTCCTGCCGGTCTACATAATGGATCATGCCCAGATCGATGTAATCGGTCTGCAGACGGGTCAGAAGGTCCTCGAAGGCGGCTTTTACCTGCCCCAGGTCCCGGGTCCGCACATACTGACCGCCCTGCCAGGTGGAACCGATATGCCCCTGGATATACCATTTTTCCCGGCTGTCTTTGATGGCAATGCCCAGATTGGTCCGCACCTTCGGCTCACTCATCCAAACGTCCATCAGGTTGATGCCCTGTTTCTCACATTCTTTTACCACTTCGATCACGTCTTCCAGACCGTGACGCTCCATCCATTCGGCGCCAAAGCCCACTTCGCTTACTTTCAGTCCGGTTTTGCCCAGTTCTCTGTAATTCATATTGACCTCCCGCATAAAAGGATCTTATCTGGATTATAGCACAGCTGCACGCAAAAAGGGATCTCATCAGCAAAAAAGACCTGCCCGGGGCAGGTCTTTTGATTTTTCTATCTGAGAACGTCCAGATCTTCCGGCAGCATGATGTAAACGTCTTTGTCGTCTACCACAAAGCAGGGAATGCCGATCTTGCCCTCTTCTTTGACCGGATCAAATTCCGAGCGGCTGTCGCGCAGAGCGAGGAATTTTTTCAGATGAGGCATGCCGGCGGTCACGTCAACATAACCGTAGCGGATGCCCTCCGCATCCAGAACTTTTTTCGCTTCCACGCAGTCGGGGCACATGGGGCTGCCGTATACGATAACTTTTTTCATGTCGATCACTCCTTTCTTTCATTGTAGTAAAGCCATCCTTCTTTGTCAATGGAAACCGGCTGCCAGCAATTTCATTTTCCCGAGATCCGTGGTATACTGATAAGGTCCTTCGGGACAGCGTATGCCAACAGAAAGAAGGGATCTTTTTTGAATATGATACAGCAGCTGGCGCAGGAGATGAAGATCGGCGTTCAGCAGGTGCAGAACACCGTGGACCTGATCGATCAGGGAAACACCATCCCCTTTATCGCCCGCTACCGCAAAGAAATGACCGGCTCTTTGGACGATCAGGTGCTGCGGGAACTTTCGGAGCGTCTGACCTATCTGCGCAATCTGGAAAAGCGCAAGGATGAGGTCAAGGCCTCCATCGAGTCGCAGGGCATGCTGGACGAAGCCCTGTGCGCCGCCATCGACAGCGCCGTTACCCTCGCCGAGGTAGAGGACCTGTACCGTCCCTTCCGCCCGAAACGGCGCACCAGAGCCTCTGCCGCCAAGGAGAAGGGTCTGCAGCCGCTGGCGGACACACTCTTCGCACAGGAAAAGCAAAGCCCCTCTCCCGAGGAGCTGGCCGCCGATTTCATCGATCCGGAAAAAGGGGTCGAATCGGTGGAAGATGCCCTTGCGGGCGCTTCGGACATCATCGCCGAGATGGTCTCCGATTCCGCGTCGCTGCGCAAGACCCTGCGCAACTTTTTGATGATGCACGGTG
Organism: Oscillospiraceae bacterium; assembly: GCA_017408855.1. Classification (GTDB taxonomy): domain Bacteria; phylum Bacillota; class Clostridia; order Oscillospirales; family Ruminococcaceae; genus UBA3818. Next base: position 8,372 of record JAFQTW010000060.1, read on the forward strand.
TTCTCGTCACCGAAGCGAAGGACGAGACCGACACCGTTTACACCATGTACCACGACCACTCGGAGCCGGTGGCAAAGATCGCGCCCCACCGTGTGCTTGCCATCGACCGGGGCGAGCGGGAGGAAAAGCTGAAAGTTTCCCTCACCGCCGATCTGGACCGCTGCCGCAAGACCATCTCCCGGGACTTTGTCAAAGAGGGCACCCCCTGCGCCGAGCTGGTCCGCGCCGCCGCCTACGACGGATTTTCCCGTCTCATCCTCCCCTCTCTCGAGCGGGAGATCCGCTCCACCCTTACCGAGACCGCCGCGGAGCAGGCCATCCGGGTCTTTGGCGTGAATCTGGCGCAGCTTTTGATGCAGCCGCCGGTGAAGAACACCGTCACCCTCGGTCTGGACCCTGCCTACCGTACCGGCTGCAAGATCGCGGTCATCGACCCCCACGGCAAGGTGCTGGACACCACCGTTATCTATCCTACCCCGCCCCAGAATAAAGTGGCGGAGGCCAAAGCGGTTTTGAAAAAACTCATCGCCCGCCACGGTGTTTCCACCATCGCCATCGGCAACGGCACCGCCTCCCACGAGTCGGAGGTGTTCGTGGCAGAGCTGTTGCGGGAGATCCCCCAAAAGGTCAGCTACATGGTGGTCAGCGAGGCCGGCGCTTCGGTCTACTCCGCTTCCAGGCTGGCGGCGCAGGAATTCCCCCAGTTCGACGTTTCGCTGCGTTCCGCCGTATCCATCGCCCGCCGCCTGCAGGATCCGCTGGCAGAGCTTGTTAAGATCGACCCCAAGGCCATCGGCGTGGGACAGTATCAGCACGATATGCCCGCTGCCCGGCTGGATGAGACCCTCTCCGGCGTGGTCGAAAACTGCGTCAACACCGTCGGCGTGGACGTAAACTCCGCCTCCTTTGCGCTCTTGAGCCATGTGGCAGGCATCAGCTCGGCGGTGGCGAAGAACATCGTCAGCCACCGGGAAGAGAACGGACCCTTTCAAAACCGCAAAGACCTGCTGAAGGTAAAGGGTCTGGGCAAAAAAGCCTTTGAGCAGTGCGCCGGTTTTCTGCGGGTCCCCGAAAGCGGCGAGATGCTGGACAACACCGCCGTCCACCCCGAAAGCTACGAAGCCGCCCGTGCGCTGCTGCGCTTGACCGCCGCGGACAAAAAGGATCTGTCCGCCGCCCTGGAAGGTCTTTCGGACGGCGATCTGCGCCGTCTTTCCGAGGAGCTGGCCATCGGACTGCCCACCCTGCGGGACATCGTTTCCGAGCTGAAAAAACCCGGACGGGACCCCCGGGATGAGCTGCCCGCTCCCCTTCTGCGCACCGACATCCTCTCGATGGAGGACCTGAAGCCCGGCATGGAACTGAAGGGCACCGTGCGCAACGTCATCGACTTTGGCGCCTTTGTGGACATCGGCGTACACCAGGACGGCCTTGTGCATATTTCGCAGATCAGCGACAAATTTATCAAGCACCCCTCCGAAAAGGTCAAGGTGGGCGATATCGTCACCGTCTGGGTCCTTTCGGTGGATGCCAAGAAAAAGCGCATCAGCCTGACCATGAAACAACCGCCGGAAAAACAGAATCCGTAAACCAAAAAGGACCGCTCAGCGGTCCTTTTTCTTTGCTCTTTTATTCTTCCTCGGCATCCTCATCGATAATGCCTACCCATTTTTCGTCGGATCCTTCCTCATCCTCGTCCTCCGGCTCCGGCTCTTTTGTGATCACCGGAGTGTACGCCTGATCCATAATGATCGCCAGATTGTTGGCATGATAGTAGGTCATGGCGGAGAAAGCGTTATTCAAAAACAGCAGATCGTCCACATCCTCTTCCCGGATCAGTTCCAGCAGAGAGGTCTGGAAATACCGCTCATCCACCACATAAATATCCTCGTAATGGGGGATCAGGAAGGGAGCGAAGGCATTTCCGAAGGACTCTTTGACCACGACGATGCTCTTTCCGTTTTTGTTCTCGGTGTTGATGTGGATCATCGGTGCGTCGCCGCACAAAAAGACCAGATAACCGTTTCCGCCCTTGACCGACTCCTCCCAGACCACCCAGGGGGAATCGTAATAGGGGGAATTTTTATAGCGGATGGTGGCGGTCGCCTGTGTCTCGGGGATAAAATACTCCACGAAATCGCCTTTTTCCCGCATCTGCGAATCCTGCGTCATGCCGTACAGCGAGCCGAGGAAGCCCTCGATCCGGCGGACGGTATAGTCGGTCTCGATGTCAAGGGGGGCAAATCCGGCCGCCTCGGCAAAGGCGGTGTAGGCCCAGTAGGCGCCCCGCCCGGTCCAGTGATGGTCGGAGTTAAAGTAGATATACTGATCGGTGTGGGCGGCGATGGCGCTGTACGCATCCACCCCCACGACCCCGTCGTCCAGATGGTCGTAGATGTGCCCGATGGCATCCCACTGGGAATTGGAAAGCCCCTTGTAGCGGGCGGGCAGATAAAACTCCGCGCTGGTGGGGACGACCATGTTGAACACACGGACCCGATCCCCCAGCGCCTTGTGATAGGCGTTGATGTTGTCGGCGTAATACTCTCCCACACTCTGGCTTCCGCCGAACAGGCTCATGCCGGTGCCCTTATAGATGAACACGCCGCTTTTGCTGATGCCGATGTCCCCCTCGTCCGGAACAGACTGATTGGGCACAGGCGGCTTTTCCGGCATGGAGGAAGTCTCCTGCTGCGAAGAGCTGCTGCTTTCGGGTGCAGAAGAGCTTTCTGTCTTTTCCGGCGACTTGGGGGGCTTTTCCGGCAGCGAGGACGAAGGAGCCTCTTCCACCGGATCGTTGGTGGCTACGATGCGGATGTCATCGTAGCGTATGCCGAGATTCTCTTTGGTATTGTGCGAAAACAGCACCAGCTGATCCCGCAGCGGAAAGGTGTCGGCAAAAAAGGCATCCGCCTCTTTTGCGAAAGAGCCGTCGAACCAGCTCTGCACGCTGAAAACAGGGGCCTTTGCCAGTTCACGCTTTTCCGCTTCGCTCACGGTGGGCTTTTCCAGCACCAGCGAAAGGATGCCCACCCCGGTCAGCACCGCGGTGAACAGCACCATCTGCCACGGAAAGGCGTTTCTTTCCCGCTTCTCCTCTTCTCTTTTTTCTTTGACCTGCATCTTGATTCCTCTATCTCAGTTAAAATCTAAAATACAAAAAGGGATTGTAGCTCTGTCCCGCCAGAAATGCGGTGCAGACTGCCAAAAGCGCGAGGCTGACGAGCATCTGCACAGCGGAAAAACCGCGGCGGACCAAGGCGGGCTTTTCCCAGCCTTCCCACCGCTTTTTGCACATCGGCAGGATCGGAAGGCACCCCACCAGCGCAAGGATGAGCCAGTAGAGATTGTTGACCAGTACGACCTCCAGCTGAACGTCCCACAGGCCCGCTCCCGCCAGTCCGAACAAGGCGGGCAAAAACGCCCCCAGACGGGAAAGATCGGTGTAGTAAAACAGGCTCCAGCCCAGCACCACCGCAAACAGCAGGTACAGATGCTGCAAAATCCGCGGCAGCTTTGCCAGCAGTTTTCCCAGAAACAGCTTTTCCAGGATCACCAGCATGCCATAGTAAAGACCCCACAGCACAAAGTTCCAGCTGGCGCCGTGCCACAGACCGGTCAGAAACCAGACCACAAACAGATTCACGAACTGATGGCGGCGGTTTCCGCCCATGGGGATATACACATAGTCGCGGAAAAAGCTGCCCATGGAAATATGCCAGCGCCGCCAGAATTCGGTGGCACTGCGGGAAATGTACGGATAGTTAAAGTTCTCCACATAATGAAAGCCGAACAGTCTTGCGAGACCGATGGCCATATCCGAGTAGCCGGAAAAGTCGAAATAGATCTGGATGGCATACATCAGAATGCCGAACCATGCGCCGGCAGTGGTCAGACCGGACAGATCCCCATCCAGATAGCGGGAAGCAAAATCGCCGGCGATGTTGGCGATCAGCACCTTTTTGCTCAGACCGATGCAGAACCGGGCGATCCCGGCGGCAAAATCCTCTTTGTTCGCCGATCGCTCTTCGATCTCGGCAGCCACATCGGTGTATCGGACGATGGGTCCCGCCACCAGCTGCGGATACAGGGAAACGTACATAAAGAACTTGCAGTAGCTTTTCTGGGCCTTCGCCTGACCGCGGTATACGTCGATGACGTAGGAAATGGTCTGAAAGGTGTAAAAGCTGATGCCGATGGGCAGCGAGATCTGCGGCACAGGCAGCTGCAGCCCCGTCAGGGCGTTGACCGTCGAGACCAGCATCCCGCTGTACTTGAAAATACCCAAAAGCCCCAGATTTAAAATAAGCGAGGACAAAAGCCCTGCCTTTGCCTGCCAGTGTCCCCGGTATTTTTCACAGATCCGCCCGTGAAAATAGTCGATGGTCGCCGAAAAGATCAAAAGGGTAAACCAGACCGGTTCTCCCCAGGCGTAGAAAAGCAGCGAAAAGACCACCAAAACGGCGTTTCGCCAGGCGTTGTTCTTCGTAATATAGTAAAGCAAAATATTTGCCGGTAAAAACAGATACAGAAAAATCAAATTGGAAAAAACCATCAATTTCACCTCTTTTGTTCCAGAATCTATCATAGCACAAAGACGGCGGAAAGCAATCTTCTTTGCGGTAAAAAATAAACAAAAAACAAGACTTTAAAGCCCTGTTTTGTTTTTCTGCGAATCCCTTGTTTTTCTCCCTTTTCTGCCATATAATGGGGAGGATGAACGGGACAAACGTCCCGATAACGGAGGTAGAAAAATGGATATCCTGTTGTATCTCGTGCTGGCTGTGCTGGCAGTGGCAGCCGTCCTGCTGCTTGTCTGTCTGGTCCGTGCCTGCACCATGAAAAAAGACATCCCCGTGACCCCGCTGGTCCGGAAAGAAAACCCCGACGCCATGCGCGTTGCCGGCAAGCTTTCCAAAATGGTACAGGTCAACACCGTGGTCCTTCCCGGCGAGGACAATCCCCACCAGTTCGATCCCATGATCGAGACCCTGCAGGAGCTGTTCCCCAACGTATTCTCCAAATTTGAGAGAATGGACTATCTGGACAACAACCTGCTGCTCAAATGGGACAGCGGCGTGAAGGATAAGGAAGGCATCCTGTTCATGGGTCACATGGACGTGGTCGACGCAGCCGGCGAGTGGAAGCACGATCCCTTTGGCGGCGAGATCATCGACGATGTTCTGTGGGGACGCGGCTCCATCGACATCAAGAGCGGTCTGTGCGGCTTTTTCGAGGCCTTTGAGCAGCTGATCGCCGAGGGCATGACCCCCAACCGCGACCTGTACATCTTCTGCTCGAGAACCGAGGAAAACTCCGGTCCCGGCGCACAGATGGCGGTAGACTATCTGCACGACCACGGCATCCACCTGGAAATGGTCCTGGATGAGGGCTGTTCCATCGGTGAGCCTCCCATGGAGGGCATCAACCGCCCCTACGCGCTGATCGGTCTGGGCGAAAAGGGCTACATCAATATCAAATTCACCGCCCGCTCCAACGGCGGACATTCCAGTGAGCCGCCTCACGTTTCCACCATCGGCGCTCTGTCCAAGTTTATTGCGAAGGTAGAGAAAAAATCTCCCTTCAAATGTAAAATGGACCCCACCACCCGCAAGATGCTGGAGACCTTTGCTCCTGAGATGGATTTCAAAAAACGTTTTGTCTACGGCAACCTGTGGCTGTTCGCTCCGATTCTGGAGAAGGTGTTCCGCTATAAAGGCGGCTTCGAGGGCGCAATGCTCAAGACCACCGCAGCCTTCACCATCATCGAAGGCGCCAAAGCCGCCAACATCCTGCCGGATGCCGCTTATGTCATCTGCAACCTGCGTGTTTCTCCCCACGACACCGTGGAAGAAGTGGTAGCCACCATGAAAGCCATCGCCGACAAATTCGGTCTCGAGACCGAGCTGATGGGCGGACGGGGCGCTTCCGAGATCACGCCTTTGGGCTCTGTGCCTTACATGGCCATCGAGAAATCGGTGCTCAAACACTTCCCCGAAGTGGGCGTTACC
>JAFQTW010000061.1 GCA_017408855.1 Oscillospiraceae bacterium
CAGCCTACACAGTGCATTCCCATCTCGAACAGGTATTTGGCGGTATTGATATCATTGGCCAGCAGATCGCCGATCAGGGTATCTTTGGTAACGATCATGAAAATGACCTCCTTTTTCATAAAATCATACTATAAAGAATATACCAAACAAGTCCCCTTTTTGCAATAGTTCGTTTTTGGTAAAGATTCCGCTGATCCTTTTCTGTTTCTTTGAGCGGATAATCTGTTGTATTGGATAGGTACCTTGCGAATTTCGGCTCTTTCCCTTTTGGGGACTGGTTTTTCGTTTGATCCGAAGTCTTTTGCGGTTTTTCTTCCCGGCAGGCGAAAAGACAGCAGAAAAGGACCTTTCGGGAGCCGGGGTGCGCAAAATCTTTCTGAAACGGAGGACCGACATTGAACAAAAAACTGCACGAAAAAATCATGGAATCCCTTTCGTCGGTGATCCCCATCACGCTGATCGTATTTCTGCTGAGCTTTTCGGTGTCCCCCATGGATCTGGGGACCATGATGCTGTTTCTGTTTGGCGCTGCCATGCTGATTCTGGGCATGGGCTTTTTCACCCTCGGCGCGGACATGGCCATGATGCCCATCGGACAGCAGGCGGGCGAGCATCTGACCCGCACCAAAAAGCTGTGGCTGATCATCCTTTCCTGCTTTTTTATCGGCGTGGTCATCACCATCGCCGAGCCGGATCTGACCGTTCTGGCACGGCAGACGCCCGCGGTTCCGGACATGGTGCTGATCCTGACCGTGGCGGTGGGCGTGGGACTGTTTCTGGTGCTGGCGTTCCTGCGTATTTTGCTGCACTGGAACCTGCGCACCCTGCTTTTGATCTTTTACGCGGTCATTTTTCTTCTGGCCGCCTTTGCCCCCGACTCGTTTCTGGCGGTAGCCTTTGACTCGGGCGGTGTGACCACCGGTCCCATCACGGTGCCGTTCATCATGGCGCTGGGTCTCGGTCTTACGGCGGTGCGCGGCGACAAGGACGCCGAGAACGACAGCTTCGGTCTGGTTGCCCTTTGCTCCATCGGACCCATCCTGTCGGTTTTGATCCTGGGCTTTTTGTACAATCCTTCCGGCAGCAGCTACACCCCGGTCGAAGTTCCGGTCATCGAGACCAACCGGGATCTGTTTTTCGCTTTTGCCGAAGCGATCCCGGAATATGCCCACGAGGTGGCAATGGCGCTGGCGCCGATCCTGGGACTGTTCTTTATCCTGCAGTTTACCCTTTTGAAGCTGCGCCGCCGTCAGCTGATCAAGATCCTGGTGGGTCTTTTGTACACCTTCATCGGTCTGACCCTGTTTTTGACCGGTGTAAATATCGGCTTTATGCCTGCCGGTCATTCGCTGGGCATGCAGATCGCGGGGCTTTCCTACAAGTGGATCTTAGTCCCCCTCGCTATGGTCATCGGCTATTACATCGTAAAAGCCGAGCCGGCGGTTCTGGTGCTCAACAAGCAGGTAGAGACCATCACCGGCGGCGCCATTTCGCAGGGCGCCATGATGACCGCTCTGTCCATCGGTATGTCGGTCTCGCTGGGACTGGCCATGACCCGTGTGCTGACCGGGATCTCTGTTTTGTGGTTTTTGATCCCCGGTTACGCGGTGGCGCTGGGGCTTTCCTTTGTAACGCCGGACATCTTTACCGCCATCGCCTTTGACTCCGGCGGCGTTTCCTCCGGCCCCATGACCGCCACCTTTCTTCTGCCCTTTGCCATGGGCGCCTGCGACGCGGTGGGCGGCAACATCCTCACCGATGCTTTCGGCATCGTGGCGATGGTCGCTATGACACCGCTGATCACCATCCAGCTGCTGGGTCTGCTGTACCGCTGGAAGACCCGTCACGACCTGCCTGCCGCACAGCAGATCATCGCTGCGGAAGAGGTCATCGATTTCGATCAGGAGGATTTTTACCATGTCGGATAAAAAAGCTGTTCCTGCCCCTGTCAAATGCTTAGTGACCATCGTTGACCGCGGATTGGGTGAGACCGCCATCGATGTGCTCAATCCCGTATACAAAACCGAATACATGATCATTCTGGGAAAAGGGACCGCCAGCTCGGAGATCATGGATTATCTGGGTCTGGATGAACCGGAAAAGGACGTGCTGATCGCACTGTTCCCGCACCAGCTGGAAAAGCGCATCCTGCACGCGCTGGCGCAGGAGATGGCGCTGGCCGCTCCCGGAAAGGGCATCGCTTTCACCCTTCCGCTGGACGGCATCAGCGCGGCGCTGCGGCCGCTTTTGGAGGAGAGCACGTTTGAGAGTAATCCCACCCTGAAGGAGGATGTTTCCATGAATGAAAAGAAATTTGCTTTGATCGCGGCTGTCGTCCCCCACGGGGAATCGGATATCGTTGTGGACGCGGCCCACGCCGCCGGCGCAAGAGGCGGCACCATGCTGCGCGCCCGCTCCGTTGGTCACGAGGATGTGACCCGCTTTTTCCACATCCACATCCAGCCGGAAAAAGAAGTGATCTTTACTCTGGTGCCCACCGCTTCGAAAAAAGCGGTGATGCAGTCCATCTGCGATATGGTGCTGGCCAAGACCGGCGAAAAAGCCACCGTCTTTTCGGTGCCGGTCGACGAAGCGGTCGGTCTTCGCCTGCCGGATGAAGAATAACAAAAATGTCCGCCTTTCTCCCGAGAGGCGGACATTTTTTACTGTTCACAGAAAATCATAGAAAAAAAGTGTCGCTTTGTGGATTATTCCTCTTTTTTTCGGTCGAAATTTCTGTTAAACTGTACTTTGGTGGAGGTTTTTCCTATAAGCGAAAAACCTCCCCTAAACGATTCTTTTGAGAAGGAGAGGTTTCAAATGTTTGAGAAAATCTTTAAACTCAAGGAAAACGGCACGACCGTGAGAACCGAGCTCCTGGCAGGTCTGACCACCTTCATGACGATGGCTTACATCATCGCTCTGAACCCCAACCTGCTGACCGGCTTTGGCGCCAACGGCGCTGATCTGTGGAACGGCGTTTTCATGGCTACCTGTATTTCCTCTGCCATTGGTATGTTTGTTATGGCTTTCCTGGCCAACAAACCCTTCGCAATGGCTCCCGGCATGGGCCTGAACAGCTTTTTTGCCGTTGTTGTTGCCAACATCGTTGGTATCACCGGTCTGAGCTATCTGGAATCCTTCCAGGCTGCTCTGGTCATCATCCTCATCGAGGGTATCGTATTCCTGGTTCTGTCCGTACTGAACATCCGCGACAAGATCGTAAACGCGATCCCTCTGGGCGTTCGTCTGGGTATTGCTCCTGCTATCGGCCTGATGCTGATGAACATCGGTCTGGGCTCCAACGCAGGTATCTACTCTGAGACCGGCGGTCCCTTCTTTGCAATGCGCGATTTCTTCGGCGCCATGACCCCCAGCGTAGCACAGTCCACCATGGGCTCCGGCTACGGTCCTATGGTCCTGACCGTTGCTACCATGTTCATCGGTCTGTTCGCCATCATCGTTCTGGACCACAAAGGCGTAAAAGGCTCTGTTCTGCTGGGCATGCTGATCGCTTCTGTGATCTACTGGGCTGGCTCCTTTATCTTCCTGGGTCAGAACCCCTTCGCTTCTCTGACCACCGCTTCTTTCGTTCCTCCCTTTGCTGATATGGCTTCCACCACCCTGTTCAAACTGAACTTCAAAGCGTTCTTTGACATTGGCTGGTTCACCGCCATCACTCTGGTCATCACCTTCTGCATGATCGATATGTTCGACACCATCGGCACCCTGGTTGGTACCGCTTCCCGTGCCGGCATGGTTGACAAAGAAGGCAACATGCCCAACATGAAAGAGGCTCTGCTGGCTGACGCTGTTGGTACCGTTGCAGGCGCACTGACCGGTACTTCCACCGTTACCACCTTCGTTGAGTCCGCTTCCGGCGTTGAGGCAGGCGGCCGCACCGGTCTGACTGCTCTGACCACCGGTATCCTGTTCCTGGCTTGTATGTTCATCGCTCCCATCGCTGCCATCATCCCCGCTGCCGCTACTTCCGCAGCGCTGATCTATGTTGGTATCCTGATGATGAACGGCCTGAAAAACGTTGACTTTGATGACAAGACTCAGATCGTTCCCGTTGCCATCATGCTGATCGGTATGCCCGTTTCCGGCTCCATCGGTCACGCAATCGGCCTGGGCCTGATCTCCTACACCATCATTAAAGTATTCACCGGCAAAGCTAAAGATGTATCTCTGCTGACCTACATCATCTCCGCTCTGTTCCTGGTGAAATTCTTCCTGGCTGTATAATCTGCCGTAAGAACGACAAAAAGACCTTCCCTTGCGGGAAGGTCTTTTTTATTTGTATTGGGCTTTGGTTCTGTCCAAAAGCTCGGTCATGCCGTCGATGGCCGATTGGGGCGAGAGGATCTTCACATCGTCGCCGAAGGCAAAGAGCCAGCCGTAAAACTGGGGGCTGAGGGCAACTTTGACATAAACCTCGAAGGAGCCCTTTTCCCGCGGGAACACGGTGATGTCCTTGCCGAAGCGGTCCAGCACAACACCGATGAGGTTTTCGGAAAAGCGCAGGTGGACCGTTTCTTCCTCGCCGGCAAACATGGAGAACATCTTGCGGGAATAGGCGGCGGTATCCAGCCGGCGGAAGGACTCGTCTCCCTCACGGGCGGCGTCCAGCAGACGGATGCCGGTCATCTTGTCCACCCGGTAATGCTTGAGCCTTCCGGCGGCGGCATCGTAGCCCACCATATAGTAGTTCTCGTCGTCCCACACAAGGGCAAAGGGGCTGATGTGATATTCCTGCCCGTCGTGGCGGTAGCGCCGCTCTTTCTGGACGGTGTATTCATAGTAGCGAAAGCCGATCTGCTTTTCGGCGTTGATCGCCTCGTGGATATAGTCGATGTTATAGTAGACCGATTCGTTCATGGATTTGATCCGTCCGGCAACGAACACCTGACGGCGCAGCTTTTGCGCCTGATGGATGCTGGTCAGTCCCTCGAGCTTTTTAATCAGCTCCATGGACTTTTTGTGGGTGATGAATTTGGAAGCCTGCACGCTGTCTACCAAAAGCTTCAGCTCCGCCAGCTGAAAGGTCCGCTCCGGCACATAGTAGCCGCCGTTCTTTCCGCGGATCAGCTCGATCTCCACCCCGAACTGGCGCAGCTGCTCCAGATCGTCGTAGATGCTCTTTCGTTCCGCTTCGATGCCATAGGCAGCGAGCTTTTCGCACAGCTGCGGCACGCTCAGCGGATGTTCCTCGTCGGTCTGCCCGTTGAGGATCTGCAGAAGGTACAAAAGTTTCTGTTTCTGGTTTGCGGACTTTGCCATCGTCTCACTTCCTGTCGTTCTTTTCTTTAGAATAGCAAATCCCGGCAGGCATGACAAGGGCATAGTACCAAAAAAGGGACTTGGCGCGATCGCTCCAAGTCCCTTTTTCTGTTACGACACTTTCATCTTCAGCCGCAGTTTGTCCGAAAGCATGGCGATGAACTCCGAATTGGTGGGCTTTCCGCGGGAATTGTGGATGGTATAGCCGAAATAGCTGTTGAGGGTATCCACGTCGCCCCGGTCCCACGCCACCTCGATGGCATGGCGGATGGCCCGTTCCTCTCGGGAGGCGGTGGTGCCAAACTGCTTGGCTACGGCGGGGTACAAAATCTTGGTCACCGCGCTCATGACCTGCGGATCTTCCACCGAAAGCAGGATGGCGTGGCGCAGATAGTGATAGCCTTTGATATGGGCGGGCACCCCGATCTGATGGATCATTTCGGTGACCAGCATCTCGGTGGTGGGCTCCTGCCCAAAGGAAAGGATCTTGCGGCTCTCCTCGGTCGGCTCCTGCAGCAGCTGACAGATGCGTTCCGCCATCACCTGCAGGTCAAAGGGCTTGAGAAAATAGTAGCGGGCGCCGTTTTCCATCACTTCGTTCATCAAAAGGCTGTTGTCAAAGCTGGACATGATCAGGAACTGAACGGACAGGGCACCGTCGGTATCTTTTATCTGTTTCATGATGCTGATGGCATCGCAATGCGGCATAAAAACATCGCATAAAACTGCCTGGGGACGGTGATCGATAATGGCCTGCAGTAGCTTTTCGCCGTCTTTGGGCACGATCACCGGCTCAAAGCCGAAGCTGCGCAGCAGATTTGCGCAGGGAACAGAAAATTCTGCACTCTCGTCAGCGATGAGGATCTTTCTTTGTGGACTCATTTGTATTTCCTCCCACATATTTTCATGCAACTAGTTGTCTGCCAAGATAGTACCATATTTCTTCGCGTTCTGACAATTGACACTGCAAATGAACTTGTCTGTGCAAGTTTGTACGGATTTTGGGAGAAGCTTTCGCCGCAAAAGACTTGGTTCCCCCTTTTTTCTCCGTCTTTCGACAGCCCCTTGCCGTTCTTTTGTCGAACCGGGACGAAACCGCCGTCGAAAAAGGCAACTCTGTTGGAATCGCCTTTTGCTGTACACGGTTATTCTGCTTTCGGTCTGCTCTTTATCGGAAACGAAATATTCTGGATGCGGTCGATGATCTGAGAAGAAAGGGTCACGGTGATCAAGGAAAAAGCGATGCGGCGCAAAGGGATATAGGTCAAAGACAGCGCCAGCACCGTAAAGTCGGTGATCATATAAGCCACCGAGATCCGGCAGCGGGTCACTTTGGAGATGACCAGCGCCAAGGCATCGTCACCGCTGCAGGAGCTGCCCTGCCGGATGACCAGCCCCACGCCCACACCGACGAACACCGCGCCCAGAACGGCAGCGATCAGCGGATGGGCGGACAGGTCCGGGATGACATAGGGAAAGCACTCCCACAATTTATAAAAAAAGCTCATGCCCAAGGAGGCCATGGCTGACAGTTTGATAAAATCCCAGCCCAGATAACGCAGCCCCAGCAGATAGCAAAGGCCGTCCAGAATGGGGGTCATCAGCCAAGGCGGAAGAGAAAACTGGTGGTCCAGAAACAGCACCATCCCCAGCGAGCCGCCTTCGGTCACGCCGGACCGGCTGTGGATGTTATGCAGCCCGAAGGACAGGATCGCCGTGCCCAACAGGATGAGAAACAGCCGTTTCGGCTCGAAAAGATCCCGGTTTCGCTGCCAGAGGCGGCAAAACCACTGTTTGATCGGCATCGTTTACTTCCTTTCCATCGCGTTTTTCAGATGCTGCCCGTACAGACGGCGCACCTCGGGAAGCTGTCCCAGCCCTTCGATCCGGCAGGAAACCGAAAAGCCTGCCGCGGCAAGGCGGCTCTTCCAGCTTTCGGGATGGTCCCCTGCCATATCCTTTTGGGCATGGGCGCCCGCTGCCAGCATCAACGGTGCCAGCAAAACGGTACGGTCCCCGCTCTTTTGCAGTTCGGGCAAAATCTCCTGCAGCTGGGGATGCCCCATCACGGTCCCGACCCAAATATCCTTTCGACCGAGGCTGCGGCAGCAGTCGGTAAACCTTTGATAGACTCTGTCGGCTTCGCTGTCGGCGCCATGTCCCATCAAAAGGACCGACTGTCCGTCCTCTTTGGGAAAGCGGCGGCAGACCCCTTCGGCAACGGTACGGATGTCCTCCTCGTCCGCCAAAAGAGGCTCGGCAGCGGCGATGCGGGAAAAGCGGGGGCGAAAGGCATCCACCACCGCCAGCAGCTTCTGATGCTCGCCGCCATAGAGAAGATGGGTGGGCAGGACGAAAATTTCGCCGTATCCGTCATGGCAAAGCTGTTCCAGCGCTTCTTCGGGGGATGGGACCACAACGTTCTGTTTGGCCAGCGCGCGGCGCACCATGGCGCTGGTATAGGCGGAAAAGACCGGCAGTCCGCTTTCTGCGGCAAGATGCTGTTCCACCGCGCCGATGGTTTTTTCCCGGGTGTCGGCAAAGCTTGTGCCAAAGCTTACCGCCAAAACCGCCTGTTTCATCCGTCTCTCCCCTTTCGCGTTCACCGTACCAGTATAGATTTTGCGGCGGAAAAAGTCAAATGGAAAACGATCGAATCTTCCTTTTTCTGACATTTTGTGCTATAATGGAGAAAAGGAGGGATCGGGATGAAGAAGCGTCTTTTTCTTGCGCTGGCATTGGGACTTGTTTTGGTCGCCGGGCTCCTCTTATGGGCGGCGATAGACGAGCCGGAGCCGGTGGAGCTTTCCACCGAGCCGCTGCGGATAAAACGATATCATGGCGGCTTATCTATCGATCTCTTTTCTCTGATCCCGCAATCGGAGTTGGATCATCTTTTCGTCGGCAACCCGTGGTCTCCCGATTCGGAATTGGAAGCGCTGCCGGTTTTTAAAACGCCTTACGCTCCTTCCCCGCAAATCGAAGCTGCTGTGACCGAAAAAGTTTATGCGATCGCAGATCAGTTAAAATTAGCGATCACCCCGAAAGATTCCTCTTGGAATTCATATGTGTTTGATGGCGGAGATCTCTGGTGCCGCTCGGACGGCCTCGTTATGTTATCCTATCGTCCACTCCCCTCGTCTTTTTCAAAGCGGCTGCAAGGAAAAACAACAAAAGGCAACACCTTTGAAGAGAAAAAAGAAGTCGGTAATTATTTTTTGAAAAAGTACGCCCGTACTTTTGGCGTAAAAGATCCTCAAATTTCCGCACCGGCTGGGGTACTCACCTCTTACAGCAATTATATCGGCTTTCACAGCGGATCGGGAACGCTCGCCGAGCAAATTGCCGCCTTCCATTTTCAGCGGGTCGACTTTCTATTGGAGGAGGACTATCTGACCATCTGCTTTCAATATGCACAGCTGCCGGAAGAAATCGGGATGTACCCCGTCATTTCCGTTGAGAAAGCACAGCAAATGCTGAAGGATGGGTCATACAGCAACTATCCCGGGAACAGCGATGACCCTGTTGCTGAATCGCCTCCGTCTGCGGAAAACATCGTTTTCACGACTCTTTTGTATGATACCTACCATTACGATACAGCCATTCCTTTTTATCTCTTTTATGCTCCGTCGGAAAGCCGCTCCCGCGTTACCGGCGAAACGCTCTACCGTGTTTACTACGTTCCGGCGATCGATCTGAGTTACATTGAAAATCCCGAGATCTTCGGTCCGGGATTTGAGAAAAAACCGTGAAAGGAGGTTCTCTTATGAACAAAAAGACCTTTATCGCTATCCTCTTTGCGATCTTATTTGTGGGGCTCCTCTTATGGGTCGGGCAAAGGGAACCGGCGGAAGAGCCGGTGGAGCTTTCCACCGAGCCGCTGCGGCTTTCCTATCACGGCGGGATGGCCATCCCCGGCATCAGCTATATCATCATGGAGTCCTATGATCCGTCCTTGTTGGAAAGCGGAAATCCCTGGACACCGGAGACCGAAGTCGGCTGGCTGCCGATTTTCAAAAACCCCGATAACACCATGGCATCCCTGCGCGGTCAGGAACTTGTGGATGTGGAGGAATCATACGCCCGCCGGATGGGGGTAAACGCAGAGCAGTCGCCCCGCTCCAATACGTATTTTTCCTTCGGCGAAGATGACAACATTGTTGTGCAGGGAAGAATGCGTGTTCTGGCATCGTATCTTCCCAGCCCTGTCGAAGTGCCGGCAAGCCTTCCGCAAAGCACCTTTGACCATACCGGTTCCCTGCATTACCGCTACTGGGAGCCGCTGGCGGAATTTTTCCTGAAAAAATATTCCCGCGCCATCGGTTTTGACGAGCCGGTTTACAGCGTAGCATACGGCAGCAAAGGCATGCGGGTCGGATATCACGAAGGCGCCGGAAGCTTTCAGGAGCAGTTTGTGTCCTACCATTTCGACCGGGTGGATTTTTCTTATGATTCCTCCGATTCGGAGGAATCAGACAACAGTCATTTGACCATCCGCTTTACCCATGACGACTTTCTCGAACCGGCGGGGAACTACCCCATCCTGACTTTGGAGGAAGCAAAGGCCGCTTTGGACAGCGGCGTTTACACCTCCAATCTGTCCAATCGGGAGCTGGCGAGGGTCGATCTGGCACCGAAAGCGGAGGAAGCGGTGTATGTTTCGCTTTATTATGACAAAGACAACTTTAACTACACCATCCCCTTTTACGTGTTCTACATCCCCCGTCCGCTGGATCTGCTTGACGGCTTTCATCCGGTTTCCGAAACGCAAAACGGTCCGGACGTTTATCAGCAGTTTTTCGTTCCGGCGATCGATCTGCGTTACATCGAAAATCCCGAGATCTTCGGTCCGGGATTTGAGCAATACGCAGACTGAAAAAAGCCTCTGCACAGCAGAGGCTTTTACATTTTTTCGAAGCGCACCGAGTCGATGGCTTCGGCGCAAAGGCAAAGGGAAAATCCCGGATCAAACCGAAGATGGCGAAGCTGCAGACCTTTGACCGTGGGAAGCAGCCCGGTCCCGTCCGCCACCGCAAAATCGGGGAATCTTCCGGCGGAAAAGCCCAGTCCCGAGTGCTTGACGAAGCTTTCTTTTGCCGCCCAGAGGTCGAAAAAGCGCTCATCCGGCTGTCCTTTCAGCCAGTCTCTTTCCAGAGGGGCAAAAAACCGTTCTGACAGCTTTTTCTCTCTTCCGGTGACTCGTTTTTCCTGCAGGTCAAGACCCACTTTCTGCGGCGAAAATGCCGCCATCCAAAAGCCGCCCGAATGGGTCACCGAAAAATAAAGGTCGGGATGATCGGGGAAAAAGGGCTTTCCGTGGAGCTCTTTTTTCACGGCAAAGGGTCCGCTCTGCCCCGTATAGCGGGATGCGGCTTTCTGCAAAAGGGCGGCGGAATCCTGCTTTTCGCCGCGGCAGTAAATAATCGTGATATCGGCCATCTTTCTCCCCCTTTCCCTACCATGATACAAAAAAGGGACGGTTTTTGCAAACCGTCCCTTTTCGTTTTTAGCACTGTTTGATGACACGGATGAAAAATTCCACCGAGCGGTACAGGCAGTCGAGGCGGATGCGCTCGTTGTTGCCGTGGATGCTGCCCCGCTCTTCTTTGGTCAGGTCCATGGCGGAGAAACGGTAGACCTTATCCGACAGGTCGCGGTAATGGCGGCTGTCGGAGCACTGGACCATCAGATAGGGGGACACGATGGCGCCCTTCCAGGTATCCGCCACCGCTTTGGCTACCCGGTTGTAGCCGTCGCAGTCGGTGCGGGAGATGGGGCTGGGCTCCATGTGGTCGCCGACGGTCAGTTTGATGTCGGGGTCACCGATGGTCTTGCGGATGTATTCCACCGCGCCGGCTACCGTATCCTGAGGGTTCAGACGCATATTGCTGACCATCGAGGCGGTAGGCGGGATGACGTTGGGGGCGGCGGAGCCGCTCATCTGGGTAAAGGCAACGGTGGTCCGCACAAGGGCGTTGAGCTCGCCGCCGGATTTGCGGCAAACGAGATCCAGCACGCCTTTAAAGCACCAGAGGTTGGCAAAGAGGATCTTGAACAGGAAGCTGGAATGTCTGCCGAGGGTATCGAACATCTCCAGCACCGGTTTGGTCAGATGATAGCGGAAGGGGTGGCGCTCCATTTTGCAGCAGGCCATGGACAGTCTGCCCACGGGGGTATGGGGGGCGGGAGCGGAGGCGTGTCCGCCGCCGGAAGAGATCTCGTAGGTGAGATTGAGCATGCCCTTTTCGGCGATGCCGATGAGTCCGCAGGGAGCTTTTACCCCGGGGAACACATTTTCCACCACGGCGCCGCCTTCATCCAGAACGAGGGCGGGCGTGATCTGATGCTCAGCGAACCAGTCCACGATATGGACGGCGCCTTTTCCGTTGACCTCTTCGCCGCCGGAGAAGGCAAAATAGATGTCATGATCGGGGGTAAAACCCTCTTTCAGCAGGTTTTCCGCCGCCGAAAGGATGCCGTTAAAGGTCACCTTGGTATCAAGGGTGCCCCGTCCCCACATAACGCCATCCTCGATGATGGCTTCAAAGGCGGGTTTCTCCCATTTATCCTCTTCCACCGGGACCACATCGTAGTGGGCCATCAAAACAGCCGGGTCACCGTCGTCCTTGCCCTTCCAGTGAAACAGCAGGGCACGGTCCGGCAGCCGCAGCATGGGACAGCTGGCGGTGACGTTGGGGTACAAAGTCGGCAAAAGGGCGATGAGCTTTTCGAATTCGCCATCGTCCTCGAGGGAATGATCGGCATAGGAAACGGTCTTGCAGCGGACCAGCTGCGCGAGGGCATCCACTGCCGCTTCTTTGTCGAAGGAAACTTCTTCGGCGGGAATATCGATCGTTTTGGGCGGGTTAAACAGCGCCGCGCGGACAAAAAGGATCACGAAGAACAAAAGGACGAATCCTAAAATGATGTATGCCACAGCCATACCTCCTTACAGCAGGTTTTTCTTGTAGAGGATGCGGGAGATGATGAGGGTGAAGATCACGCTGACCGGCACCATGATACCCACCGTTCCTGCGTTGAGCGCCGGGATGGTGATGAACAGCACCAGCATCAGGGCGATGGGCGCAACGGCGATCTTCCAGTTTTTTGAGACGAACACCACACCCAGTCCGCCGAAGAGCGCGGGCAGGATCTGGGCAAAGGCAGGCTCCAGCACCGGGGCGTTGAGGATGGGGGTCAGCGGGGTGATGAGCAGCACACCCAAAATGATGATCAGGGTGGTGACGATGGAGGAAACGGCAATGGCGATGGTGGAGACCACTTCGCCCTCTTCCGAGTTGATCTTGACCTTTGCCTGATCGAGGGCGTTGAGCGCCACCGGCAGTTTTAAGTTGGAGATGTTGCCGGTGACAAAGGACAGATAGGATCCGCCGGCACCCAGCATCGGCACATAGGTGATGGTTTCGACCACGCCGACCGCCCAGTACATGGGGGCGGTGGAGATGAGACCCATCAGAAAGCCGTTCCAATCGGGAATAGTGCCGAATACGACACAAACCGCCACAGGAAACAGGATCAGGATGACCATGACCGACAGGTTCCAGATCCGGCCGTCACGGTGTACAGAGTCCATGTAGGAAAGATTCTTTTTCACAGTCAGCACCTCCTTAACCCAGCCAAGCGGTGATCGGGATCGCGCCTGCCATGCCGGCGATGAGGCTGATGGGCAGGGCGTAATCGTTGATCCAGTTCCATTTTACGATCTTGACCAAAGCGCCGCACACAAGCATCACCAAAGCGGACAGCGCCATGACCAGGACCGGGACCAGTCCTGCGGTCTCGCCGACGAAAACATCGCTGAAGTCGCAGAAAACATAGCCCAAAAAGGCGGCGATCATACCGATGAACATGGCGTTGGAGAAGATATCGCTCCATTTTTTATCCCGGTTTTCCAGATTGATCATGCCGGTCTGCAGCTTTTTGCCGATGACCGGTACCAGCCAGATGCCCACCATGATGCTGGCAGTCATGACTGATGCGATGGTCACATACTGAGAGGCGGTCAGATTCTGGACCTGACCGAAGGTAAGCCCCATGGCGCTTTCGGCGTTGGTGGCGGCAATGGTCTCATAGGACAGGGAGCCGACCACGCTCAGACGCAGCCAGGGCAGCGCAACACCCAGATCCTTGGCGAGGGTGATCACGCTGATGACGATGGCCACCGCGGGGGCGATGGTGAAGATGGCGGCGGTCACCGCGATGCGGCGCAGTTTTTCCGGCGCCATGCCGATGGCTTTTCCGCGGCGCCATGCTTTGACAAGAAAATAGACCGACTGCACCAGTACCACGGCGATGGCAATGCCGGCAAGCAGGAACAGGATCGGACTGTTGACGTTAAATTCCATACAAACACCTTCCTTAAGAAGCTCTTTCTTTCATACTACCCCTTTGCGGTCGTTCTCACAAGGGAAAAACGGCTTTTGGGGAGAAAAAAGCCGTTTTTTGTCTAATCCAGCGGGGGCAGGACTCTTGTGCCCATCCTTTTTTCAAAGGCGCAGGCCATTTCGATAAGCGAAGGCTCGGAAAAAGCGGTGCCAAAGAAGGTCACGCCGATGGGATGGCCCGTTTCCCTGCCCACCCCGATGGGCACCGAGATGGCGGGATAACCGGAGGAAGGCGGAAGGCTTCCCCAGCCCAGCTGCACAAGACCGTCCAGCTGATGCTCTCGAAGCAGGCTGTCGATGGTCTGCCGTGCCTGCCGCAAAACGGTCACGCGGGAGGAAAGATACTCTTTTTCGGTCATCCGCCCGTTGGTGTCCTTTTCCGCTGTCAGCGCGATGGTCTGTCCGTACTTCAGGCAGTTTTCCGGATCGGCGGCGTTGTAGTCGATGATCTGCGCCAGACTGCGGCAGCCGGGGTCTTTGCATCCGGCGAGATAGGCGTTGAGGCAAGCCTTAAACTCGTACAGGAGAATGTCCATGGTCATTTTGCCGTCGCAGCTTTTCGCCTCGACCGGGACCAGAACGGCGCCGGCTTCTTCCATGGCTTTTAAGGCGGCGGGGAGAAGATCCTGATGCTCCTGCGGGTATTTGGCGGTGGCAAGGGTGTTAACGCCGATGCGTTTTCCCTTCAGCCCCTCGGGATTTAAAAAGCGGGTAAAGTCGCAAAGATAGGGCTCGATGGCATGGGTGGCGGGATCGGCGGGGTCGGTCCCTGCTAGAACGGTCAACAAAGCTGCCGCATCCGCTACGGTGCGGGCAAGGGGTCCTGCCGTATCCTGGGCGGTACAGATGGGGATGATGCCTGTGCGGCTGACCAGTCCCTTGGTGGGCTTGATGCCGACTACGCCGTTCCAGTTGGCGGGGCAAAGGATCGAGCCGCTGGTCTCGGTGCCTACCGCAACGGCGCAGAGGTTTGCGGAAACGGCGGCACCGCTTCCGGCGCTGGAGCCGCCTACGTCCAGCTCTTCGCCGTAGGGATTTAAGGTAGCGCCGCCGCGGGAGCTGTATCCGTTTCGCATGTCGTCGGTGAGAAAGTTGGCAAACTCGGTCAGGTTGGTCTTTCCGAGGATGACGGCGCCGGCTTCCCGCAGGCGTTTGACAATGTGGGCGTCCTGCGAAGCGATGTTGTTCTGCAGCGCCAGCGAGCCGGCGGTGGTATGCATTTTGTCGCCGGTATCGATGTTGTCCTTAATGAGCACCGGTATGCCGTGCAAAGGTCCCCGGGGACCCTTTTGGGCATACTCCCGGTCGAGGCTTTCGGCAATATCGATGGCATCGGGGTTTATCTCCAGCACGGCATGCAGACCATCCGAATCGATGGCGGCGATGCGCTCGAGATAGCGCAGGGTCAGCTCGAGGCAGCTCAGTTCCCCCGAGGCATAGGCTTTTTGGATGTCCTGTACAGTCAGTTCGCGGATATCGGTCATAAAAAAGCTCCTTTCCGGCGATGTTCTTGTTTTCATTGTACCGTTTTCTTCCATAACGGTCAATGAAAAGCGATCCTTCCGCCGACGGACATTTGCGCTCCTGCCAGGGATGTGTTATTCTGAAAAAGGTGATGGAAAGGGGTCTCTCTTTCATTTGTAAATCAGAAAGGATTTTTTTATGACAATCTCTTTGATCCATGATCCGCAGCAGAAACAGGCTGTGGTCCGAAACATCCTCGAAGCGCTGCCCGACTGGTTTGCGGTGGAGGAGAGCCGTGAACAGTACATCGCAGAAAGCGTTGAGCGCATCTGCATCGGCGCCGAAGAGGACGGCAGGACCGTTGGTTTTCTCTGCCTGAAAGAAACCGGTGACGCCACTTTGGAAATTTCCGTGATGGGCGTTTTGAAAGAATTCCACCGGAAAGGCGTTGGCCGAAAAATGTTCCAGCTGGCAAAGGAGATCGCCAAAGAAAAAGGCTACCTTTTTCTGCAGGTGAAAACCGTACAGATGGGCATGTACGACGATTATGACGATACCAACCGCTTTTATCTGAGTCTGGGCTTTCGGGAATTCGAGGTCTTTCCCCTGTACTGGGATGAGGCCAATCCCTGCCAGATCTATGTAATGTCGGTAAACTGATTTTGCGAGGTGCTTTATGTCCGCGACCATTTATTATTTTTCCGCAACCGGAAACTGTCTGACCACCGCAAAGGCCATTGCCGAAAAGCTGGACGACTGCCGTCTGGCGCCGGTGGCATCCACCCGATACGCATCGAAGATCATCGAGACCGCCGACACGGTGGGCTTTGTCTGCCCTGTTTACTACGGGGATATGCCCTACCCTGTCCGGGAGATGGTCGGCAAGATGGTGTTTGAGGGGGAGCCTTATCTGTTTTTGCTCGTGACCCAGCGGGGTCAAAACGAGGGCATTTCTCAGCGGATGGATCGTTTGCTCAACTGCCGCGGACAGCGCCTTTCCTACTTTGCGCGGGTCAAAATGCCCGGCAACAGCTTTATCAATCCTCCGGAGGTGGACGCCCGGTATCTGGCAGATCAGCAAAAGAACATCGATCTTGCCATGGAGGGGGTCCTTCACCGTGCGGTGCAGGACTTTTCCGACCCGCAGGTGCTTCCCCTTCGTCCGGTGGACTATCCCAATAACTTCCGCGGGATCGCCGCCATCGACGGCTGCGTGGGCTGCGGGGTCTGCCGCGCCGTCTGCCCCATGGACAACATCTGTCTGGAGGACGGAAAAGCCATGATCGGCGAGGACTGCGCTTCCTGTCTTGCCTGTTTTCACTGGTGCCCGCAGCAGGCCATCGTGATGACGAAGCAGGAAGGCATCGAACGTCGGGAAAAGTATCACCATCCGGATGTGACCTTAGGGGAAATCGCGGCGCAAAAGCTGCGGTAAAACCGAAATAATAACAAAAAAGGACCGCAAAAGCGGTCCTTTTTTGTTATTATTTCGGCTCTTTTACAGAACGATGAAGGCGCAGCCGCCGGGAGCGATCTGCAGGGTACCTTCGGCTTTTTCGCCGCACAGACAGGGCAGTGCATCGTTTTCGCCCAGTTTCAGTTCCTTACCGTTGAGGGTCATGGTGCGGGAGCGGAGGCCGTCTTTGCCGGCGAGGACATAAACCTCTGCCTCTTTGGGCAGCTCGACCGCGGTCTCTTCGGTCCAGGAGTTGTTGATCACCAGATAGACAAGCCCTTCTTTGCCGTCTTTGCGGGAGTGGCAGTAAACGTGCTTGCCTTCTTCGATGGCGATGCCGCTGTCGTAAGCGGTCTGACCCATCAGGCGGTTCCACAGCAGAACAGCAAAGTAGTTGGGTCTGGGTTCAAAGGTGCCGTGTTTCAGGTAGCCGTAGTCGGAAGAAGCCAGGGTGTTGTGGAAGATGACACCGTCGGTAACGGTGCAGAACTGTCCCAGCTCATTGAGGGTACGGGGAACATCCGCATAGGTCGAAGCCCAGGTGTTGCCGCCGCAGCCGGCATCGCCGGACTCGGTGACCCACATCTGACCGCCGGGAACGTATTTATCGCGGCGTGCGGTGTACTGTTTGGCACAGCTTGCGGCTACGCCCAGATACGGCTCGGACAGAATCGACTCGTAGGGCCAATGTCCGCCCATGGCAGCGCCGCGCTCGGATACGCCGTTGTAGTAGTGGTAGCTGAATACATCCATCTTGGAGTTGTAGTCGCCCAGCAGCTGCTCGGTGGTGACCATCTCAAAGCCGGCTGCCATACCGCCGCCTGCGCCGTCGTTGCCGATGCCGAACATATCGATGTCGCCTACGGTGCAGGGACCGACGAGCAGGCACTCGGGATAATTCTCTCTGAGCCATGCGCCGAACCGGTCATGGTCTCTTGCGTGATCCGCTGCGGTGTAGCCCTGGGGCAGACCGGACAGGGCGATCAGGTTGGGCTCGTTGGTAAACTCAGCCGCCGAGATCGGCACGCCGTATTCTTTGGAGGTTTTAAACAGCAGCTCCGCCTGCTCGAAGGGCATGGGCTCGTCTGCTTTGTGGATGCCGGGGCAGTTGGCGATGGAGACCAGCAGCTTGCCGCCTACCGCTTTGACAAAGTCCAGCAGATGCAGCCACTGCTCTTTGGTCAAAAGGTTCTGAAAGCCCTCGGGGACCTTGCCGCCGCATTTGCCGTCGAAATCATAGTAAGTCTTGTTGGCCCAGGTGCCGGATACTCGGATCCAGGCAGGTCCCAGATCTTTTGCCAGCTTGATCAGTCTGGGGTTGGTCGTATCGATCGGATCGTACCACTGCTGCAGATTGCCCATGTTGGACCAATCCAAAATGGCAGGGAATTCTTCGGTGCCGTCGATCTGCGCTTCGGTGTAGGCTTTCCAGAAGGTACCGCCGGTTACTTCGGTCATCTCAACGTTGTAGCTGACCAGCATGGGATTAATGCTGCGCAAGGGTTCCAGTCCTTCGCAGCGAAGGGTAACAAATTTAGCCATGGTATCGCTCCTTTTCCTGATTGGTGGTCGGATACCATCATCATACCAGAGTTTTCCCTCTGTGAAAACCGTTTTTCCGCGGGACAAAGACAAAAAAGCGGCATCCAAAGGGCGGCCTCACTTAGGGCTTTATACGCCCGAAAACGCA
Source organism: Oscillospiraceae bacterium (assembly GCA_017408855.1). Taxonomy (GTDB): domain Bacteria; phylum Bacillota; class Clostridia; order Oscillospirales; family Ruminococcaceae; genus UBA3818. The sequence continues at coordinate 18,299 of JAFQTW010000061.1, forward strand.
TCTTTTTCCTTAATACTGCGTCAAAGAGCCGTGGTAGGCGTCAGCCTTACCAC
>JAFQTW010000062.1 GCA_017408855.1 Oscillospiraceae bacterium
GTAAAGAGATGTCTTTCATGTTTTGCATCATATTGACCACCTAAATTTCAGATTATGATGATATTATATGCGAATTGCTTCAAAAATGCAAGTGTTTTTATTAAAACTTTCAAAATTTCTTAAAATGAAGGCGATATTGCGCGGTTTTTTGCAGGATTGCGATTTTTTGCAGGCGAAACAGGCAAGAAAAAAGGAAGATGCAAGCGATTTTGCATCTTCCTTCATTTTTGATTCGGTTTTGAACAGTTTCCTGCAGATTAGAACTCGGCGGAACCGGTGACACGGGGGAAGGGGATCGCATCACGGATGTTGGAAATACCGGTCATGTACATGATCAGACGCTCAAAGCCCAGACCGTAGCCGGCATGTTTGCAGCCGCCGTAACGGCGAAGATCCAGATACCAGGAGTAATCCTCTTCGTTCAGTCCCAGCTCAGCCATGCGGGCGGTGAGAACGTCCAGACGCTCTTCACGCTGGCTGCCGCCGATGATCTCGCCAACGCCGGGAACCAGAAGGTCCATTGCGGCAACGGTTTTGCCGTCGTCGTTGAGGCGCATGTAGAAGGCTTTGATCTCTTTGGGATAGTCGATAACGAAAACAGGTTTCTTAAAGATCTTCTCGGTGAGGTATCTTTCATGCTCGGTCTGCAGATCGCAGCCCCAGTATACGGGATACTCAAATTCATCTTTGTGCTCTTCCAGCAGTTTGACCGCCTCGGTGTAGGTGACCTGACCGAAATCAGCCTCGACCAGATCCCACAGGCGCTCGATAAGGCCTTTGTCATAGAAGTCGTTGAAGAACTTCATTTCAGCGGGGCAGGTCTCCAGCACATAGCGCAGAACGAATTTGATCATATCCTGAGCCAGGTCCATGTCGTCCTGCAGATCCGCAAAGGCGATCTCCGGTTCGATCATCCAGAACTCAGCCGCGTGGCGGGGGGTGTTGGATTTTTCGGCGCGGAAGGTGGGTCCGAAGGTGTAGATGTTGCCGAATGCCATGGCCATGCACTCGCCGTTGAGCTGACCGGATACGGTCAGGCTGGTGTGCTTGCCGAAGAAGTCTTTGCTGTAATCCACTTCGCCGGACTCGGTGCGGGGCGCGTTGTCGGGTTCGAAGGTGGTTACATGGAACATCTCGCCGGCGCCTTCACAGTCGCTGCCGGTGATGAGAGGGGTGTGCGCGTAAACAAAGCCGCGCTCGTTAAAGAATTTGTGGATGGCATATGCCGCAACGGAACGGACACGGAAGGCTGCGTTAAAGGTGTTGGTTCTGGGGCGCAGATGCGCGATGGTACGCAGATATTCCAGAGAGTGACGTTTTTTCTGCAGCGGATAGTCGGGAGCGGAAGCACCTTCGATCTCGATGACCTCGGCATGGATCTCGCAAGGCTGTTTCGCGCCGGGGGTCAGGATCAGTTTACCGGTGATACGCAAAGCGGTACCAACGTTGCATTTGGCGATCTCTTTGAAATTGGCGACCTTCGAGTCCTCAAAAACCACCTGCAGATTATTAAAGCAGCTGCCGTCGTTGAGCTCGATAAAGCCCAGCGCTTTGGAATCGCGGATGGTTTTCGCCCAGCCGCAAACGGTGACAGTCTGTTCGGCCAGCGCCGCAGACTGCTCGAATACTTTTTTCAGTTCCAGTCTTGCCATGAAAAGGACCTCCGTTTGTTTTAGATACGATTCCGCAGGCTTGCGGAAGGGAATCAGAAAAATATACCTGAATATTATAGTACATTCTTTTGATGATAACAAGCATCCTGTTGGGAAAAATTTGTGTTCACGCAAAAAAGATTTTACTCTTTCGGATAAATCCCGCTCTTTTATCTTGGCAGAAAAGCGAATCGTTGTTATAATAAATCCTGTGTGACCCTGCGAAAGAATGAGAAGAAATGATTTGGCAGCCGCAAAGGGCTGTGTTTTATGTTTGGAGTATGATTATGAAGCGCTTTTTGGCAATGATCCTGGCTTTGATAACGGTTTTGGCACTTGCGGTCCCGGCTTCGGCGGACTATGCCTCGAAAATTCCTGCCACCTCCTGCGAAGTGTGGTGCGTGATGGATGCTGCCACCGGACAGATCCTGGTGGAAAAGGGAATGGATAAGCAGATGTTCCCGGCTTCCATTACCAAGATCATGTCCTGTATCATCGCGCTGGAAAACGGCGATCCGGAGCAGCTGCATACCATGAGCTACGATTCCTGTCACAGCCTTCCGGCGGGCAGTACCTACATCGCCCTGACCGAAGAAGAGGTGCTGAAGCTGGATGATCTGCTCTACGGTATGATGGTCGCATCCGCAAACGATGCTGCCAACGGCGTAGCCGAGTGCATCGGCGGAACGGCGGAGCAGTTCGTTCAGATGATGAACGACAAAGCCAAAGAGATCGGCGCGGTAAACACCCATTTTGTTAACGCCAACGGTCTGCACGACGACAATCATTATACCACCGCCTACGATATGGCGCTGATTACCCGATATGCCCTCAACGAGGTGGAAGGCTTCCGCAAATACTGGAGCGAGGATTATCACGAGATCGCCCCCACCAACAAGCAGCCCGAGACCCGGTTTTTCGGTACCCAGCACAGCATGTTCGTTACTTCCGATTTTTATTACGAAGGCTGCAACGGCGGTAAGCTGGGTTATACGGAAGAGGCGAACCATACCTCGGTCACCTCGGCGGAACGGGATGGCAAAGAGCTGATCTGCGTGACCATGAATTCCCAAAAGTATGAAAAATACGAGGATACCATTGCGCTGTTTGATTATTGCTTCGATTCTTTCCAGACGGTGACCCTTTCCAAGCGGGATCTGCAGGGCTTTAAGATCCCAGTCTATAACGGTGAAAAACAGGTGCAGGAAGTGCTGATCTACCCGGATAACGGCGTTGATGTGCTGCTGCACCGTCAGTATACGGCAGATGATCTGCATCTTTACTATGACCTGCCGGAGTCCTATCTCTTTGGCGAGACCATCGCGCCGACCTTGCGCGTCTCGCTGGAAGAGCCGGGTTCTGCCATGTATCAGGATCTGGGTGCGTACCCGCTGCAGTTCTCGGTCAACGATCTGGAAGATGCGGTGCTGGACGCCAATTCCGGTCTGCCCGTTAAAGAGCGGGGCAAATTCTGGCGGATCCTGGGTTCGTTTTTCAAATGGCTTTTCCTGATCACGCTGGCGTTGTCGGTGATTTTTGTGCTGCTGATCCTGGTGGTCCGCGCCCGGAAAAAAGCGCTGCGGAAAAAGCGCCGCCGCAGCCGCAATGCCATGATCGCGCAGGCGCAGCGGGATGCGAAGGTGCGCAGTTATACGCTGAACGAAGAAGAGCGCCGCCGTACCCACACCACCGGACGTTCTTCCTCCGGCCGTCCCAAACGGTAGGGAGGGCATGAGATGAAGCAGTTTGTGATCGGCAAAAACGATGCGGGGCAGCGCCTCGATAAGTTTTTGACCAAAGCGGTGCCGCTTTTGCCGCAGCCGCTTTTGTATAAGTACATCCGGCTCAAGCGCATCAAGCTCAACCGCAAGCGCTGTGAGATCTCCACCCGTCTGCAGGAGGGGGATATTCTGGAATTGTACATCAACGATGAGTTTTTTGAGGCCCCCCCATCGGAGCAGGCTTTTTTCCGTGCACCTTCGGATATCACGGTGGTCTACGAGGATGAGAATATCCTGCTGGTCAATAAGCCTGCGGGGCTGATCGTTCATGAGGACGACAAGGAAGCGTTTGATACCCTTATCAATCGTATTTTAAAATATCTCTACGAGAAAAAGGAATATGATCCCGCACAGGAAAATTCCTTTGTTCCGGCGCTGTGCAACCGCATCGACCGCAATACCTCCGGCATTGTGCTGGCTGCGAAAAATGCGGCGGCGCTGCGGGTGCTCAATCAAAAGATCAAGGATCGGGAACTGAAAAAGAAGTACCTTTGCGTGGTCCATGGGCAGATGCCCAAAAAAGAAGAGACCCTCACCGCCTATCTGCGTAAGGATTCGGACAAGAATCAGGTCAAAGTTTTTGACCGACCGGTCCCGGACGGGCGGACCATCAAAACCGCCTATCGGGTGCTGGCGAAAAAAGGGGATCTGAGCCTTTTGCAGGTGGATCTTCTGACCGGACGGACCCATCAGATCCGCGCGCATATGGCGCACATCGGACACCCCTTGCTGGGAGACTCCAAATACGGCAAAAACCGTTCGGACAAAGATCTGGGCTACCGTTTTCAGGCGCTGTGCGCCTATCAGGTGACCTTTGCCTTTGCGACCGACGGTGAGGTTCTGGAGTATCTCAACGGGCGCACGTTCACCCTGTCCGAGGTGGACTTTGCGAAAAAGCTCTTTGGCTATTATATCTAACGGAAAGGAAGATCGGAAAAGGGATGGCAACGCAGCATAATCATCAAGGACACCGTCGGCGGCAGAAAGAGCGGTTCCGTCAGACCGGATTTGTAGGCTTTGAGCCCCACAATATTCTGGAAACACTGCTGTTTTACAGTATCCCACAGCGGGATACCAATGATATAGCCCACGAGCTGATGACCCGTTTTGGTTCGCTTTCCGCCGTTTTCGACGCTTCTTATGAGGATCTTTTACAGGTCAAGGGGATCAGCGAAAACTCCGCTACCCTGATCAAGATGATCCCGCAGCTGGCAAACGCCTATCTCAACGACCGAAACGCCACCGGTACGGTGATGGATTCGGTGGAGAAGGTCGGGGCGTTTCTGCTGAACAAATACGTCGGGGTGACCAACGAGCGGATCTATCTTTTGTGTCTCGATTCCAAGCTGAAGCTGATCAACTGCACCGTAATGGGCGAGGGGAGCCTGAATAAAGTCAATTTCAGTCCCCGAAGAATCATCGAAAAAGCGATCCAAAGCTCGGCTTCTTCCATCGTTTTGGCGCACAATCATCCCAACGGAACGGCACTTCCTTCCGATGCGGATATTCTGATGACCCGTCAGCTTTACGAAATGGCACGGATCATGGAGATCGATCTGCAGGACCACATTATTGTTGCCGGAGACGATTTTGTTTCGCTGGCACAGACAGGCATTCTTTCCGGAAACATTTATTAAACAGCAAAACAGACCGGCTTTTGCCGGTCTGTTTTTGTCTGGAGAGGTTATTTGCTGTTTTTGCTGTTGGAATTGGAGTTGCTGGAGTTGGAATTGTTGGAGTTAGAGTTGGAGTTGTTGGAATTCTTGGAGTTTTTGCTGTTTTTGTTTTCCTGCATGGATCGTTACCTCCTAATATTTCGAGTAGATCGGTGATCTCTCAAAGGTAGTTTGAACGGATAAGATGGCATTTATGCAAGCTGCAGGTTGCATAAAACCGGAAAAAACAGTAAAATAAAAGAAAAAAGGGGTGACGAAATGAAACACTTTTTTGTTTTTCTGTTGTCAGCTGTTTTGCTGCTGACCTTTTCCGCCTGCAAAAAAGAAACAGCGTCGCAGCCGGTGCTGTCGCAATGGGATTTTTCCTATTCACCTGCAGAAACAGAACAAATCGATTTTCGAAACGATGAAGTTGTTCTTGTTGGAATACAGGGCGATGTTCTTGTATTTAAACAAAAAATATCCACAACCATGTGGCGGTTTTTTGCCGCCAATCTGCAGACCGGAGAAATCGGAACAATCGGTGAGCAGCCGGGATTGGGAAACTGGACGACTTTGGGCGGCTTGCGCTATATTGACGATCGGCTTTTTTTATCTGTAAAAAATACGAACACGATCTATGGGTTTTCTTTGGAAAACAGCGGTTTTGAAGAGGTTTATTCCAATCCGGATTCTACTTTATATGATCTTTCGATCATGGATGGAAAATTCTATTACCGGTTGGCTTTTCATGAGAAAGTTAATGGGGAAGATGAGTGGATCGGCTCGGCGCTGGCATGTTTTGACCCGCAGACAGGCAAACAGACCATTCTGACAGAAAGGAAGGTCGAAAACGGAAAAGCAGATCATTTTCGGCACTTTTCTTGCGCAAACGGTAAATTATATACGCTTACGCAAAGCTATTTTTATCCGGAAAATCGCCAGCAGGTAACGCAAAGTACTCCCGGGCTGCATTGGAGAATGGAAGTATTCTCTGGCGACGGCGCACTGGAAAAAACCTACTCAATGGAATTGGAAATGAGAAAAGATAATGACACCGCAACAACTGAATTTGCAGTATACGGTGATTATCTTTTTGTTGGAAAATGGTATGAGAGCAGTTTTTATCAAATCGACGAAGAGGAACTGAAAATGGTTGCCTTTGGGGGCGACTTGGATCATAGTTCTACCGCTTTCACATGCAGAGAAATCAGCTGTTCCGGCGAAAAGCCTGAGCAATTACTTATGATATGCGGTCGCAATTGGCTGATATTGGATCCGGAATCGAAAAGCCTGTATGTTGTGGACTGTCCGCAGCTGAAAAACCGCGAAGATAAACAAATCAGTGAGACCTATTATGATGGAGCGAATATGATCTACTACGCTCCCTCGGGGGATGAAAAGGAAGGCTATTACTATACGAAACTGGAGGATCTGATGGAAGAAGCCCGCAGAATCCCCCTTGAAGATGGAAAGGTTTTAAATCTATCGGATTTCGGGTTGACCGAATAAACAAAAAGCGGATGGGTTCCATCCGCTTTTTTTACAGCCGCCCTTTGATCTTGTCCAGCGCTCCTTTTTCCAAACGGCTCACCTGCGCCTGACTGATGCCGATCTCGCCGGCTACCTCCATCTGGGTCTTGCCGCCGAAAAACCGCAGGGACAGGATCTTCTTTTCCCGGGGCTTTAATTCCGAAATGGCCTGCCGGATGGCCAATTCCTCCAGCCAGTCGCTGTCATCACAGCGGTCGCCCAGCTGATCCATCACATAGATGGTATCGCCGGCATCGGAATAGACCGGTTCGTACAGACTCACCGGTTCCACGATGGCCTCCAGCGCCATCACCACCTCCTGCCGGGGAAGTCCCATTTCTTCGGCGATCTCGGTAACGGTAGGTTCCTTGCGGTTTTCGCCGGTCAGCTTTTCCTTGGTCTGCATGGCTTTGTATGCCACATCCCGCATCGAGCGGCTGACCCGGATGCTGTTGTTGTCCCGCAGATACCGCCGGATCTCACCGACGATCATCGGCACACCGTAGGTGGAAAAACGCACCCCTTGATCCGGATCAAAATGGTCGATGGCTTTGATGAGCCCGATGCATCCCACCTGAAAAAGATCGTCGAGATTTTCGCCCCGGTTGACGAATTTCTGCACCACGCTCAAAACCAGCCGCAGATTGCCGTTGATCAGCGCTTCGCGGGCAGCTTGATCCCCCTGACGGACTTTCTGCAAAAGCTCCATCTTTTCTTTTTCCCGAAGGACTGTCAGTTTTGCGGTGTTTACCCCACAGATCTCCACTTTTCCGTAATACAAATCCATCCCGCCTTTTCCCATAGCCTTTTGCGCTGTCTTTAGCATGGACGGGCTTTTTCTTTGTCATGCAAAAGAGAAGGTGGCAATTTTACCCGCCGCATAGGGGATGAGCTTTTGGGCGTAGGATAGAAGAAAGGAGGGATCTGTATGGTTTGCCGCATATCCGATCTGCGCTACAAGGATGTGATCAATCTGCAGGACGGCAGCTGTCTCGGCAGCGTATGCGATGTGGAGCTGGACTGCGAAAAAGCAAAGGTCCGCGCGCTGGTGGTCCGCAGCAGGATGCGCTTTTTCTTTTTTTCGAGAGGGGAAGAGTGGGTCATCGATTTTCACGAGGTAAAGGTCATTGGCGAGGATGCGATCCTGGTCTGTTTTGACCGGAATCGGGAAAAGAAAAATGAAAAAAAGACTGGATTTTCCGATGAAAAAGAGATATACTGAAAAAGTTGGAAAAATGGCATAAAATCGCGAAAAAACACTTGCTTTTCCGGTTTTATTATGCTATACTAATCCGGCAAAACACACGCCCGGGTGGGATTTTGGTAGGTGCCGAAAGAGATTTCGGTTGTCCAGAGATTGCCCGGACGGCGGTAAAAAACCTAAGGAGGAAAACAAAAATGGGCGTAATTTCTATGAAACAGCTGCTGGAGGCTGGTGTACACTTTGGTCATCAGACCAGAAGATGGAACCCCAAAATGGCACAGTACATCTTCACCGAGAGAAACGGTATCTACATCATCGACCTGCAGAAAACCGTTAAGAAACTGGAAGAGGCTTACCTGTTCGTAAGAGAGGTTGCCGCTAACGGTGACACCGTACTGTTCGTTGGTACCAAAAAACAGGCTGCTGAGTCTGTAAAAGAAGAGGCTCTGCGCGCTGGCGTACATTTTGTTAACGCAAGATGGCTGGGCGGTATGATGACCAACTTCGGCACCATCAAACGCAGAATCGCAAGACTGGCACAGCTGCGCAAAATGGAAGAGGACGGCACCTTCGAGCGTCTGCCTAAGAAAGAAGTTATCAAACTGAACCTGGAGATCGAGAAACTGGAGAAATTCCTGGGCGGCATCAAAGAGATGAAAAAACTGCCCGGCGCTCTGTTCGTAGTAGATCCCCGCAAAGAGAAAATCGCTGTTGCAGAAGCGAAAAAACTGGGTATCCCCGTTGTTGCTATCGTTGATACCAACTGCGATCCCGACGAAGTTGACTATGTAATCCCCGGCAACGATGACGCGATCCGCGCCGTTAAACTGATCTCCTCTGTTATGGCTGACGCTATCATCGAGGGCAGACAGGGCTCCGCTACCGAGGCTGCTGTTGAGGAGAAAGAAGCTGCTGAGGCTGAAGAGAAATAAAAATTCCCTTTTCAAAATGCCCGAGTTCGTCCCGGGCATTTTGTGGGATTTTCCACAGATGTAAAGTTCAATAATACAGGAGGAATTACCCATGGCATTCACTGCAAAAGACGTACAGAACCTGCGTGAGAAAACCGGCTGCGGCATGATGGACTGCAAAAAAGCACTGACCGAGGCTGGCGGCGATATGGACAGAGCAATCGAACTGCTGCGTGAAAAAGGTCTGGCTGCTCAGGCGAAAAAAGCATCCAGAATCGCTGCAGAGGGCGTTGTATATACCTATGTTGACGAGGCTAAAAAAGTTGGCGTTGTAATCGAGGTTAATGCTGAGACCGACTTCGTTGCGAAAAACGACAGCTTCCAGGCTTTCGTTGCTTCTTGTGCGAAAGTTGTTGCTGATCAGAACCCCGCTGATGTTGAGGCTCTGATGGCTTGCAAAAACGACGAGGGCGTTACCGTTGAGGAAGCTCTGCGTGAGAAGATCCTGACCATCGGTGAGAACATGAAGATCCGTCGTTTCGAGAGATACGAGGGCGAGGTTGTTACCTACGTTCACGGCGGCGGCAGAATCGGCGTTATGGTTAAATTCGAGGCTGACGAGGCAGTTGCTGCAAAC
>JAFQTW010000063.1 GCA_017408855.1 Oscillospiraceae bacterium
AGATCGAGCTGGCGAAACGGATGGCAGAGGGCGACGAAAAAGCGAAAAAACGCCTGAGCGAAGCCAACCTGCGTCTGGTCGTTTCCATCGCGAAACGCTATGTGGGACGCGGCATGCAGTTTCTGGATCTGATCCAGGAGGGCAACCTGGGCCTGATCAAAGCGGTAGAAAAATTCGACCACACCAAGGGCTTTAAGTTTTCCACCTACGCCACCTGGTGGATCCGTCAGGCCATCACCCGTGCCATTGCCGATCAGGCAAGGACCATCCGTATCCCGGTGCATATGGTAGAGACCATCAACAAGGTGAAGAAAGTCTCCAACCAGCTGCTGCACAAAAACGGTCACGAGCCTACCGCCGAGGAGATCGCCAAAGAGCTGGATATGCCGGTGGACAAGGTCCGTGAGATCATGCGCGTGGCGCAGGAGCCGGTCAGCCTGGAGACCCCCATCGGTGAGGAGGAGGACAGCCATCTGGGAGACTTTATCCCCGATGACGACGCGCCCGCTCCCGCAGAGGCGGCATCCCACACCCTGCTGAAAGAGCAGCTGAGCGACGTGCTGCAGACCCTGACCCCCAGAGAGGAAAAGGTCCTGCGTTTGCGGTTTGGTCTGGAGGACGGCAGAAGCCGTACCCTCGAAGAGGTGGGCAAGGAGTTCAACGTGACCCGTGAGCGTATTCGCCAGATCGAAGCGAAGGCGCTGCGAAAACTGCGTCACCCCAGCCGCAGCAAAAAACTCAAAGACTTTTTGGATTGATCCGCTGCCCGAAAAGGAGAAAAATCATGCAACTGACATTGGAAGCCGACTATGCGGTCCGTATCGTTTATACGCTGACCAGTGAACAGTGCCGTCTCGATGCCTGTGCGCTGGCAGAAAAGACCGGTGTTACGGTGCGTTTTTCGCTGAAGATCCTGCGCAAGCTGGTGGCGGCGGGACTGGTCCGTTCTTATAAAGGAGTCAACGGCGGTTATGAGATCGCAAAAGAGGCGAAGGAGATCTCTCTTTTGGATATCGTTGAGACCATCGAGGGACCGATCCATCTGGCGAGATGCGCCAAAGGAGACTTTCTCTGCACCCGTGAAAAATGCGGGACCTGTCCGTTCCAGCTGGTGTTTGAAGGGGTCTCGCAGGATCTGCGCCGTCAGATGAAAGCATTTACCCTCGACCGCTTTTTACAGGAAAGTGAGGTACATAATTAGATGAAAATCGTGATTCTGGATGGCTTTGCCGCCAATCCCGGCGATCTGAGCTGGGATTGGCTTGACCGTTTCGGCGAGGTGGTCAACTACGACCGCACCCGTCCCGAAGAAGTGCTGGAGAGAAGCGCCGGCGCTGACGTTCTGCTGACCAACAAGACCGTGCTGGACCGTAAAATCATTGAAAGTCTGCCGGATCTTAAAATGATCGGCGTTCTGGCTACCGGCTATAACATCGTGGATATCGAAGCTGCCCGGGAAAAGGGCATCCCGGTCTGCAACGTGCCGGCATATTCCACCGATTCGGTGGCGCAGCTGGTCTTTGCCTTTATTTTGGAGCAGGCAAGCCGTGTGGCAGAGCATACCGCATCGGTCAAAGCCGGCGACTGGGCCAACAGCCGGGACTTTTCCTACATGGTAGCACCCATCACCGAGCTGGCGGGCAAGACCATGGGCTTTGTGGGCTTTGGCAACGTGGCAAAAAAGACCGCCGATATCGCCGCTGCTTTCGGAATGCAGGTCATCGCCTATTCCCGCACCATGAAGGGACAGGAGGACCGCAAAAACTTCCGCTGGGTCTCGCTGGATGAGCTGTGCGAGCAGGCGGACTACATCAGCCTTAACTGCCCGCTGACCGAGCAGACCAAAGGTCTGGTCAACCGGGAATTTCTTTCGAAGATGAAGCCTTCCGCCATGCTGATCAACACCGCCCGGGGTCCCGTGGTGGTGGAAGAGGATCTGGCTGAGGCGCTTGATAAGGGCGTGATCGCCGCTGCGGCAGTGGACGTTCTGTCCTCGGAGCCGCCCAAAGGGGACAATCCGCTTTTGTCCGCCAAAAACATCTGGATCACCCCTCACATCGGCTGGGCGACCAAAGAAGCCCGTGTCCGTCTTTTGAAGGTGACCGAAGAAAACCTGGAGGCTTTCGCAAAAGGCGAGCCGCAGAATGTGGTCAACGGCTAACGAAAAGCGCAGATCAAAACAACAAAAGCCCTGTCCTTTCGGACGGGGCTTTTTCCGTTTATAAAAGGGCGCAAAACCGTAACAGTTGATGCGGAAAAAAGGTTCTTTAGACAGAATGAAAAAGGAGGGGTCTCTATGATGGATTTTTGGATGGGCGAAGTGAATCTCGGACCGATCCTGCTGCTTTTTACCTTTTTTGGGCTGTTTCCTGTTCAGCTGGTACTTTGCTTTTTGGTCAAGTCCCGCGCGGTGCGCCTGATCCCGGTGATGCTTTTGCTGGTCCTGACGGTCATCATGATCCTCGGAGCGGTGATCTGTACCGGATATATCGTTTTCGCTTTTATCGTTCTGGTGGTCTACCTGGGGCTGATGCTGGCAGTGTGCGGTGCGGCATGGGCGGTCTGGGGGATCGTTCGGCTGATCAAAGCTGTTCGCGGATGAGAACAAAGAAAAAGCCCTGTCCTTTCGGACGGGGCTTTTGTGTTCAGCTGATTTTGGACAGGGAAATCTGCGCCCCTGCGCCGGGATCAAATCCACCGAGGCAGTATCGGTATCGGGCATTGCACGCAAAGCAAGAAGAGGAGATCCTGCGTTTGGGTTAGTTGAACTGCGCCTGGTAGAAGAACAGTCCCACCGTGTTGGGGCCGGCATGGGTGCTCATGGTGCCGCGCATCTGATGGATGGAGATGCCGATATCCGGAGCTGCCTTGCGGATGGCTTCCGCCAGGACCTTGGCCTTGTCCAGACAGTTGGAGTGGGAGATGAAAATATCCGACCCGGGGAAGGCGTGGGTCTCGAAGAGATTGACCATCTTGGCGATGCCCTTTTGAAAGCCCAGCGCGTTGGAGTGGGGCGTTGCTACACCGTTTTTGGCACAGACGATGGGCTTGATGTTCATACGGCTGGCGATCCCGCCTTTGATGGAGGAGATGCGTCCGCCCTTGATGAGAAAGCTGATGTCGTCGATCAGATAGTAGGTTCCGGTGTGCATGGTGTGTTCCGCCAGATTTGCCACGATCTCCGAGGCGGACTTGCCTTCTTTCACCAGACGGACGGCGTGCAGCGCCAGCATGGTGATGGCAAAGGAGGTGCTGGTGGAGTCCACCACATGGACCCGGCAGGAGGTGTTCTCTTCTTCGAAAAGATCCCGTGCCATCACAGCGCTTTGGTGAGTGCCGGAGGCTTTGGAGGACATGGTGATGACGATAATGTGCTCGCAGTCGGCGTTGGCACGGTACTGGTCCAGAAAAGCCTGCGGGCTGGGCTGGGCGGATTTGGGTACTTCCGGCGCAACCTTGAGGTACTCGCAGTATTTAGCGGTGTCCAGATTGTCGTCATCGAGAACGGTGCGTCCTTCGATCTGCAGGTTCAGCGGGACGACCGAGATGCCGTACATCTCGCAGTATTCACGGGGCATATCCGAACCGGAATCGACCAGGATCTTGATCTTCTGCATAGGGGTTCCTCCTAAATGTGGTTTTCAAAACCGTGTTAACACACTTATAATACCACGTTTGCGGCAGATTACAAGAAGAAAAATAGAAAAAAGTTTCGGTATTTTGTTATTTTCATACATTCATGTAGGTTTTCTGGTAAAATGAAAGAAAAGGGAGGCGGGAAAATGAAGAAAAAATGGATCCTTCTTTTGACGATCGCCGCAGCCATCCTGTTGAGCCTTTGCGTTTTGTGCGCGCACCCCATCCTTTTGGGAGGAGCGGATCTGCCGGCGGAGGAGCGGAAAGCAATCCTGTCGCAGGCGAAGGGTGTTTATTCGGACAGACTCTGGCTGGTCCCGGTTTTTGTGTCGGTGGAAAAGGTCGGGGCGCAAAGGGTGTACTACACGGTCCGCTACTTCCCCTTCGGTTCGGTGGGGATGAGCTACGGGGAGCCGGACGGGTACAACATCGAAAAGCCGCTGACCCGATGGTAACAATATCACAGAAAAAGAAAAAGCTCTTGTCTTTCGACAAGAGCTTTTTTGGTGGACGCGCCGGGGCTCGAACCCGGGACCTCCTGCGTGTGAAGCAGGCACTCTGACCAGCTGAGCTACGCCTCCGAACAGCGATGGCAAAAGAGAAAAGACCCGAAGCCCGGTAAGGCTCCAGGTCTTACCTGGTGGAGACGATGAGACTCGAACTCACGACTTCCACACTGCCAGTGTGACACTCTACCAACTGAGTTACGCCCCCATATTTGCTATCGCGAAAATTATCATAACACAGTTTTTCTGCCGATGCAAGCATTTTTTCGTAAATCACAAAAACTTTTTCGGATCACGGGAAATCTATGGAATTTTCCCTACAAATATGGTATGATTACAGTATCAATCCCGTTTTACCCGTTAAAAGCGGAAAAAGGGATGAGAACATCACGAAAAAGGATGGTGTCAAAATGAAAATGACTTTTGTAAAAAACTTTCCCGGCATGGGCGAATGTGATGCCTATGTGCTCTGCCCCGGATGCGCCAAAAAGCACATCCCCGAAGCGGCCGCTCTGCTGGATAAAGTGGACGAGAAGCGCTTTTCCGGCAAGGCCGGTCAGACCATTGCGCTGAACCTCGTTCACGGGGATAAACTGGTCACGGTGGTGATCATCGGCTTTGGCGACAAGATCGATGAGAACTCCTTTGCCAAAGCATACGCCAAGGGCGTGAAAGAAGCGAAAAAAGCAAAACCTGCCACCATCGGCGTGATCACCGGCGGTCCTCTGGCAGGAAAAGCGGTGGAAAGCATCATTCTGGCGGATAACGTATACGAGACCCATAAGACCGAAAAGGCTGACAAGGTGGATTACATCATCTACGGCGTGGAAGAGGACGAGGTCAAAGAGGGCATCGTTCTGGGCAACGCGGTCTGCCTGACCCGCGCGCTGGTCAACGAGCCTTCCAACGTGATGACGCCTGCACAGCTGGCCACCGAGGCGCTGCTGGCCGGTGCGGACAGCGGTTTTAAGGTAAATGTATATGATCTGCCCGAGATCGAAAAGCTGGGGATGAAAGCCTTCCTTGAAGTGGCAAGAGGCAGCGACCGTGAGCCGAAGCTCATCGCCATGAGCTACATGGGCGATCCGGACAGCGAAGAGATCCTGGGTCTGGTCGGCAAGGGCATCTGCTATGACAGCGGCGGCTACTCGCTGAAGCCTTCTTCCGGCATGGAGACCATGCACACCGATATGGGCGGCGCAGGCGCTGTCATCGGTGCCATGAGCGCCATTGCCAAAATGAAACTGAAAGTCAACGTGACCGCTGTGGTCGCGGCCTGCGAAAACATCCTCTCTGCCCATGCGTACCATCCCGGCGACGTGATCGGTTCCATGGCGGGCATCACCATCGAGGTGAACAACACCGACGCGGAGGGTCGTATCACGCTGGCTGACGCGGTGACCTACGCGGCGTTGAAACAGAACGCGACCCGCATCATCGACGCGGCTACTTTGACCGGCGCGGCGGTAGCGGCATTCGGCAGCTCCTTCACTCCCGTTGTGTCTGACAGCGATGAGCTGTGGGCAGCGCTGGAAAAAGCATCGGTACCCGCCGGCGAAAAAGTATGGCGCATGCCGATGGATGACGAGCTGTTCGAGGGCCTCAAGTCCGATATCGCTGATGTGAAAAACAGCGGCGGACGGGGCGGCACGATCACCGGCGGTATGTTCATCCAGAAATTTGCACAGGGCAGACCCTGGGCGCATCTGGACATTGCCGGCACCAGCTACACCAAAGGCAACGATTTCTGTCAGTTTGGCGCCACCGGCGTAGCGGTTCGTCTGCTGTACCATGTTGCAAAAGATTCGGTGAAATAAAAATGATGGCATAAGGGACTTTTTAAAAAGTCCCTTGTCCTTACCGATCAAGTAAGCGAAAACTAACCGAAAGGAGAAAAGAAATGGAGAAGCTTTTACAGATCGGCGATCTGACCGCCGAAAAAGGACAGAAAGTCAGCGGAGAATATAAAGTGGCAGGCACCGACTTGACCGTTCCGGTGACACTCATCAACGGTGTGGGCGAGGGCAAGACCTTTTTGCTCACCGCAGGCGTGCATCCCGATGAGTACCCGGGGATCCAGGCGGCGCTGGAACTGAAAGAGGAGCTGCAGCCGGAGATGATCGACGGTGCGGTGGTCATCGTCCCGATGGTCAACTATTCGGGAACGGTGCAGAAATTCGGATACAAGCTGCCGGCGGACGGCAAAAACATGAACAAGGTGTTCCCCGGCTCGCCGGACGGAAGTCCTGCCGAAAAGCTGGCATGGGCCATCCATACCGATTTTCACGGGGTGTGCGATTATAACATCGACCTGCATTCCGGCGGTGAGGAAGAGGACATGGAACCGCTGATCTTCTTCAGCATGATCGGCGGCGAGGAGCAGGAGAAAGTGTCTCACGCCATGGCGGCACAGACCGGCGTGACTTATCTGGTGCGCTCTTCTTCTTCCAACGGCGAATACGGCGCCGCTTCGACCAAAGGTCTGCCGTCCTTCTTGCTGGAGCGGGGCGGTCAGGGCATGTACGATGCCAAGGAAAAGGACGAAAACAAGCGGGACGTGCTGGCGGTGATGAAATATCTGGGCATCTATCGGGGCGAAGTAGCGCCTGCGGCGGTAACGCCGGTGGATGCGTGGCCGGCGGTCTATCTGGAGGCAGACTGTGACGGCAGATGGTTCCCCAACTTTACCCACGGCGACAAGGTCCGGGAGGGTCAGGTGCTGGGTGTCATCAAAAACTGGATGGACGACACCGTTGTGGCGGAGTATAAAGCTCCCTTCGACGGCGTGGTCCTGTACTACACCACCTCGCTGTCCATCAAAAAGGGCGGCGCGCTGGTGGCTTATGGCAAGCTGGACTGGTAAAACCAAAAAAAATCCCCTTCCACCGGAAGGGGATTTTTTATGTCCGTTTTTGCTCCATCAGCCCGTGACGGCTGCAGTAAAGATAGAGTTTTCCAAAGCCCCGCAGCTGCAGACGGGTCTCGGCGTTCCCTTCGGGGTATAATTTTACCAGCTGGATACGGTCGCCGGTGACCCATGCCAGAAAGGAGAGGAAATGGTCCTTTTCCATCGGGTGAGAGACGGTAAGAAAATGCTCGTCCTCCACTGGCTCGATGGTGATGGCATGGTCTTTGTCCGCCGGCTGCGGCACGAGGGGCGTCAGGCGGATGCCGCAGCAGCTGATCATGGCTTCGCCGGCGGCGTGGATGATGTTTCCGCAGACGGGGCAGACGAAAAACCGTCCCCGCAGCAGATTGGCGGAAACGTTGCGGTTTTTGACCTCGCTGCCGCTCATCAGTTCCGCCACCGAGACCCCTAAAGCGGCGGCGAGGGGATCCAGCAGAGAAATATCCGGCAGACCCCGTCCCGTTTCCCATCGGCTCACCGCTTTGGGGGTGACACCGATGGCGTCGGCCAGCTGCTGCTGGGTGATCTTTTTTTCTTCCCGCAGACGGCGGACGGCTTGTCCGGTCACATAGCTGTTCATACAGGCAGCCTCCTTTCCTTTGCCATTAGTATACTGCGGCTTACCAAGACGGGCAACCTATGCTGCGTGGAATCAAAAAGCCCTTTCCAAAAGGAAAGGGCTTTTGCTATCGGTTTTGCTCCCGTCCGGACCGGATGGCTTTTTGGTAGACCGAGGTGGTGTAGTTGGCCAGGTTTTCGGCGCCGGAGCGCTTGACCGAGTCGATGACGGCGGCTTTAAAGATCCGCAGCTTTTCGGGAGAAAACTGCTTGATGGAACGCAGCTGGGCTGCCATTTCCTCGGCAGAGTCGAAGACAAAGCCGTTGACCCCGTCGCGGATCTGGTCGATGTTTTCGTTGAGCCGGTCGTAGCGGCGCAGCACCGGAAGTCCGGTCGCCATGCCCTCCAGCATGGAAATGGAGTTGGTGTCGGACAAAGAGGCGGTAACGTATACATCGCAGGAAGCGTAGCAGGGCGGCATTTTCTCATGGGAGATGGCGCCGGTAAAGCGGACCATCGATTCGATGCCGAGATTTTTTGCCTGCTCTTTCAGCTCCTCTCCCACCGGACCGCCGCCGATGATGCACAGCATGATCTTGTCTTCGGGGCGGATGGTTTTGGCCCAGTAGTCCAAAAGAACGTCCACGGATTTTTCGTGCCCCAGACGACCGGCAAAGCAGGCGATCATCACATCGTCGGGAATGCCGTACTGTCTGCGGAAGGCCTTTTTCGCTTCCGGGTCGATGCGGTCGGGGGAAAAGTCGTCCAGCTCAACGGCGTTGGGGATGACGTTGACCTGTTTGTCCACACCGATCAGATCAAAGTATTCCTGGCATTTGGGGGAAGGTCCGGTCAGCTCATCGGCACGGTTGCCCAGATGACGGAAGTAGTCGTGGCTGATCTTTTTCGCCGCCCGCAAAAGCTTTCGGGGGGCAATGTAGTAAAGATAGTCGTCGTACATGGTGTGCAGGGTATAGACCAGCGGCACCTTCAGCTGCTTGGCGGCATGGAAGCCCGAAAGTCCCACGCCGAACTCGTTGTGGATGTGGATGATGTCGGGGTCAAATTCCGCGATCATCTTTAACCGGCGGCGGGAATAGGGAGATGCCAGTCCGTAATTGTAAAAATGTTTGGAGCGGACTCCGGGACAGTGCAGGATGCCGTCCTCGATGTAATGATGGCGGGTCTCGGAATCGGCGGCAACGACCAGTACCTCGTGTCCCTGGGCGATGAGCCCGTCCCGCAGGATTTTAACATGGGTGACCACCCCGTTGATGTGGGGCAGAAAGGTTTCGGTAAATAATGCGATCTTCATAAGCAGCCTCCCGGCAAAAGAGTCAGGGGAATTTTACTGATTATACCATGAAGCCATGCGAAATGGTATAATACGCGGTTTTTTTGGTTCTTTCCGAAGAAAAGGACAAAAGCGCATGGAATCGAAGGGGTAATAGCCATTTTGCGGCTATTATAGCATGTTTTTCAAAAAGAAAAAGAAAGAAATCGAAAAATTTCTTCAAAAAACGGGGAATTTTCAAAAAAAAGGCTGCTTTTTCCTGCGGCGGGCAGGGCATCGGCAGAAAATACGGGAAGATTTATGCCGCGGGATTGCAACAAAAGGCGTATGGGAGTATAATATACTGTGTATGTCTATGCGCATCAACGCGGACGAAAATCGGCTTTGCGCCGGGATGGGAGAAACACTATGGAACATGCTTATTCCGCAAAACTTTCCAATATCATAAAAGAACTGAATGTGGAAACGATCTATTCCCCCTGCGATCTGGATTCGGTCAAGATCAGCAGCATGGATGTAAACCGTCCCGGTTTGCAGCTGGCGGGCTTTTTTGAGTTTTTCGATTATTCCCTCATCGAACTGATCGGTATGGGCGAGTACGCGTATCTGGAAAAATTCGACGAAGAGACCCGCGCGCAGAAGATCGAAGCCTTTTTTGCCCTTAAGCCCCCGGTGGTCATCGTGGCGAGAAATCTGGAGATCTTCCCCGAAATGGTGGAGTGCGCCAAAAAGTATGAGGTCCCGCTTTTACGCACCACCGAGGCGACCATGATGGCGCTGGCTTCGATGGTCAGCGTGCTGGCGACCGAGCTGGCGCCCCGCATCACCCGCCACGGCGTTTTCGTGGAGGTATACGGCGAAGGTATCCTGCTGCTGGGCGAAAGCGGCGTTGGTAAGAGTGAGACGGCGGTGGAGCTTGTCAAGCGCGGTCACCGTCTGGTAGCCGATGACGCGGTGGAGATCCGAAGAGTTTCCAACCGGACGCTGGTAGGCTCTTCTCCCGAAAACATCCGCCATTTTCTCGAGCTGCGCGGCGTGGGCATCATCAATGCCCGCCGGATCTTCGGTATGGGTTCCATCAAAGCCACCGAGAAGATCGACATGGTCATTCAGATGGAGCCGTGGGATCCGGACAAGGTCTATGAGAGAATGGGCATGGACAACGAGACCATGGATATTCTGGGCATCAAGGTGCCGTCTTTGACCATCCCGATCAAGCCCGGACGAAACCTCGCCATCATCATTGAGGTTGCGGCGATGAACAACCGTCAGAAAAAGATGGGCTACAACGCATCGCTGGAGCTTTTGCAGAAGCTGGGCATGATCAATGACGAAAGTTCTGTGGACTGGAACGCTTATTAAAGGAGAACGGTCAATATGAAATATTATGTAGGAATCGATCTGGGCGGCACCAACATCAAAGCCGGTGTGGTAGACGAAGAATACCGCATCCTGGGCCGCGGCAAGAAAAAGACCAGTGTGCCCCGTCCGGCTGAGGAGATCATGGACGCCATGGCGGAGTGTGCCGAAGAAGCGGTAAAGGATGCCGGTCTTGGCTGGGATGATATCGAGGCGGTGGGCGTAGGTGTTCCCGGAACCGCCAACGAAAAAACCGGCGTGGTGGAATACGCCAACAATCTGTATTTTAAAGATGTTCCCATGCGGGATTATCTCAGCGAAAAGCTGGGCAAAAACGTTTATATCACCAACGATGCCAACGCGGCGGCACTGGGCGAAGTTTTGGCCGGTGCGGCAAAAGGCGCCAGCGATGCGGTGGCGATCACCCTCGGCACCGGCGTTGGCGGCGGCATCATCATCGGCGGAAAGCTCTTTTCCGGCTTTAACTACGGCGGCGCAGAGCTGGGTCATATGGGCATCGTGGTCGGCGGCAGAGAATGTACCTGCGGCAGACGGGGCTGCCTCGAGACCTATGCGTCGGCGACCGGTCTGGTCAAGACCACCAAAGAGGCGATGGATCAGAATCCCGATTCGCTGATGTGGGAGGAATTCCACAAAAACGGCGACCATGTTTCCGGACGCACCGCTTTTCTGGCTGCGGGTCGGGGCGACAAAGCCGGTCAGCAGGTGGTGGATACCTATGTGGCACAGCTGGGCTACGGTCTTGCGAGCATCATCAACATTCTGGCGCCGGAGATCATGGTCATTGGCGGCGGTGTCAGCCACGAGGGCGAAAATCTGCTGAAACCGCTGGTGGCAGAGATGCTGCCGCAGCTGTATGTACGCGATCCCGCCAAGCAGACCAGGATCGTGCTGGCTACTTTGGGCAACGATGCGGGTCTGATCGGCGCGGCTTTTCTGGGCAAACAGGAGAGCCTGTAACTTCGAGCAATAGGAGGGCGGAAGATGACCGACCTTTTGAAATTGAAATCTCTTTGCGAAAATCTGGAATGCGAATATGAAGTGGACGCATCCATGAAAAATCTGACCACCTTTCAGATCGGCGGACCCTGTGAGTTTCTGGCAAGGCCCTACGATGACGGGCAGGTCGCGGCGCTGGTCCGCTTTTGTACCCAGAACGGCATCCGTTACCGGGTGATCGGCAACGGCTCCAATCTGCTGGTGCCGGACGGCGGCCTTTCCGGTGTGGTCATCCAGCTGGGCAGCAACTTTTCCTGGATCCGTAAAAGCTTAAAGCCCGGCGAGATCATCAGCGCGGCAGGCGCCTCTTTGTCGGCGCTGGCGCACTTTGCCCAGCAGGAAAGTCTTACCGGCATGGAATTTGCCTGGGGCATCCCCGGAAACGTGGGCGGCGCGGTGTACATGAACGCCGGCGCTTACGGCGGGGAGATGAAGGATGTTGTGGTCTCGGTGGACTATGTGGACGAGATGGGCAACACCCGCACCGCCGGCGCGGATGATCTGCAGTTTGGTTACCGGAAAAGTATCTTTACCGATAAAAACTGGGTCATCACCAAGGTGAAGATCCGTCTGGCTCCCGGAAACGGCGAAGAGATCCGGGCGAAGATGGATGATCTGATGACGAGACGAAAAGAAAAGCAGCCGCTGGAATATCCCAGCGCGGGCTCGGTGTTCAAACGTCCCGAAGGTGCCTTTGCCGGCGCGCTGATCGAGCAGTGCGGTCTCAAGGGCAGAACGGTGGGCGGCGCGCAGGTCAGCGAAAAGCACGCGGGCTTTATCGTGAACATCGGCGGCGCTACCGCCCGGGATGTAAATGAGCTGGTGCGGATCATCCAGCAGGAGGTGGCCGAAAAGACCGGCTACCGTTTGGAATGTGAATTAAAGCAGCTGTAAAAAACGGAGGATGAGACCATGCGCTTTGTGATCGTTACCGGAATGTCCGGCGCGGGAAAAAGTCAGGCCATCAATGCGCTGGAAGATCTGGGTTATTATTGTGTGGATAATATGCCGCCCAAGCTTTTGCTGCCCTTTTTCCGGTTGGGGGAGACCGAGCAGCTTGGCGATAAGATCGCCATCGTGGTGGATTCCAGAGGCGGCGAAATGTTTTCCGACCTGTTCGGCGGGTTGGAGGAACTGAAAAAAATGGGCTACACCTGGCGCATTTTGTATCTGGATGCCAGGGACGACGTGATCGTGACCCGCTATAAAGAGACCCGCCGCCGCCATCCCTTGATGGATGAGGAGGCACCCTCGATGAAAGAGGCGCTGGAAAAAGAGCGCAAGCTTCTGCGACCGGCGCTGGATCAGGCGGATTACATCATCGACACTTCGCTGTTGAGCTCGACCCAGCTGAAAAGTCAGGTGGAGCAGCTGTTTTTGCAGGAGCGGCGGGAAAAAATGCTGATCAACTGTACCGCCTTCGGCTTTAAATACGGCGTTCCCACCGACGCGGATCTGGTGTTCGACGTAAGATGTCTGCCCAATCCCTTTTACATCCCCGAGCTGAAAGAGCTGACCGGTCTGGATGAAAAGGTGCGGGATTACGTCTTTTCCCACGAGGAATCGGAACAGCTGTTTCAGAAGATCCGTGAGCTTTTGGAACTGACCATCCCCCTGTATGAAAAAGAGGGAAAACGCCAGCTGGTGGTGGCATTTGGCTGCACCGGCGGCAAGCACCGATCGGTGTCCTTTGCGTGGCGGATGGCGGAGCTTTTGCGGCAGGAACAGGAAAATGTTTACTTTACCGGACGGGATTTTCGAAAGGTAAAAGCATAGAAAGGAACCGGGTATGTCTTTTGCGAACGATCTGAAAAAGCAGCTGATGAGCATCCGCTACGAGGATGTTCCGGCTTTTCGCGCCCGCACCCACGGGCTTTTGCGCTTTTCCAAGATGTTTTCGAAAGAAAAAATGCTCTTGCAGACCGAAAACAAACAGGTGGCGCAGCTGTATGCCGACAGCATTTTCGCGCTGATCGGGCTGGGGGCGACCATCTCGGTGCGGGAATACAAAAACCGCAGCGGAAAAAGCTTTTTTGTGGCGACGGTGGACGATCAGCGGGACAGAGAAAAGATCCTGCGCTATTTCGGCTACGACAGCGACCCCATGCCGGTCCTGAACCTTTCGCAGGTGCAGTCGCAGGAGGAGCTGGGTGCTTTTGCGGCCGGCGCGTTTTTAGCCTGCGGCAGCATGGTCGATCCGGGAAAGAGCTATCATCTGGAATTTGTCATCCCGCAGGAAGAACTGTGTCAGGCGATGATGCAGGTGCTTTCTTCGGTGGGGATGAGCTTTCGCAGCTTTACCCGCCGCAGCAGCTTTGTGGCATACCTGAAGGGCAGCGACGAGATCGAGGATCTTTTGGGCTTTATGGGCGCCGACAGCCTCGGTATGGAAATCATGAATGTAAAGATCTACAAGAGCATCCGCAATCAGGTCAACCGGGTGCAGAACTGTGAGATCTCCAACATGGAAAAGACCATCAACGCCGCCTCGCAGCAGGTGGCGGAGATCGAATACATCCTGCAGCACAAGGGACTGGAGTTTCTGCCGGAGGATCTGCGGGAGATCGCGGAGCTTCGGGTGGAAAACCCCGAGATGAGTCTGCGGGAGCTGGGAGAAAATCTGTCCGAAGAGCTGACCCGATCGGGGGTCAATCATCGGCTCAAGCGGCTGGGGCGGATCTATCAGGAGCTGGCGGAAAAGGAAAAACGGAAAAAACCGGACCTGTCTTAAGGGACGAGCCCTTTGTCCCAGAGGCGGCGCTGCGCGCCGTCTTTCTGCTTTTAGAAAGGAAATACTATGGAGAATTTCGTACATCAGCACGTACATACCGAGTACAGCCTGCTGGACGGCGCCTGCCGCATCCCGGCTTTGGTGGCACGGGCAAAAGAGCTGGGGCAGACCGCTCTGGCCATCACCGACCACGGCGTGATGTACGGTGTGATCGATTTTTATAAAGAGTGCAAAAAACAGGGGATCCACCCCATCATCGGCTGCGAAGTATATGTGGCGCCCCGGACCCGCTTTGACAAGGTGCACCGCATCGACACCAGCCCCTATCATCTGGTGCTTTTGTGCAAAAACGAGCAGGGCTATCAGAACCTGATCAACATGGTGTCCAAAGCATCGGTGGAGGGCTTTTACTCCAAGCCCCGTGTGGATCTGGAGCTTTTGCGTGCCCATCACGAGGGACTGATCTGCCTGTCCGCCTGTCTGGCGGGACAGATCCCCCGCCGTCTGATGGAAAAGGACTATGAATCCGCCAAAGAGACCGCCCTTTTGTACCGGGACATTTTCGGCGAGGGAAACTACTATATCGAGATCCAGGATCACGGCATCCGTGAGCAGAAGGAGATCCTGCCCGATCTGTACCGCTTGAGCGCCGAGACCGGCATCCCGCTGGTCGCCACCAACGACGTTCACTACACCCGGCAGGAGGATCATCAGGCGCAGAACGTTCTGGTCTGCATCCAGACCAACCGGACGGTCAACGACCCGTCGGACATGGAGTTTCAGACACAGGAGTTTTATTTAAAGTCCCGTGCGGAGATGGAACAGCTTTTCGCCCAGCACAAAGAGGCGCTGGACAACACCGTTAAGATCGCCGAAATGTGCCGGATGGACTTTACCTTCGGC
>JAFQTW010000064.1 GCA_017408855.1 Oscillospiraceae bacterium
CTGATAAAGCATCCGGCAAAGATGGTACTCGCAGAACCGTTCAAAATCGTCCGTATCGGCTTTTCCCTGCCAGAGATCTTCGGAAGCGATATCATACACGCGGGTGATCACCCGCATGGTAACGGTCCCGTCCTCATTCTGGCGAAGGGATGTGTAAAGGCAATCGCCTTCGCACATTTCGGTTCCTTCTACCACTTTGACCTTGTTGTCCTGAAAGAACATGTTGGCCAGGCTTTCCAATTCATATTTATGATTATGTCCGTCTAAAACAAGATTCATAATTATCGTCCTACAAATGGATTATATTTTCTTTCCCGATCAAGGGTCGTTGCGGCCTGATGTCCCGGAAATACACGTCTGTCGCCTTCCAAAGCCATCAAACGTGCCAGAGATACTTTCATCTGCGCAGGATCACTGCTGTAAAAGTCTGACCGTCCGCAGGTCCCGCGAAACAGTGTATCGCCCGAAAAAACCGCATCTTCGTACAGATAGCACACCGATCCGGCCGTATGGCCCGGGGTGTGCATAACTGTAAAGGCCATTCCTTTTACGTCGATCATTTCCCCGTCTTTGACAAGTCGGTCGGCCGCAAGATATAGATTCTCCGGGATCTTCCACAGGATCTTTTTATAGACTTTTACCGGATCGGAAAAATGCTCCTCATCCCCTTCGCCCAGCAGGACCGGAACCTCGGGATGGGCATTTTTCAGTTCCTTCAACGCGCCTACATGATCAAAATGCGCATGGGTCAGCAAAATCGCTTCAAGAGGTTTTCCGATCTCGGAAATCGCATCTTCGATCTTGGGGTAATCATCCCCCGGATCGATAACAACACAGGCGTTTTCGTTATAAACGATGTAGCAGTTGACTCCCATCGAGCCAACCACAAGATGTTTCATATTCATTGTTATCACCGTTTCATGATCTCATCGGTATCCAGCATCAGCGTGACCGGACCGTCGTTCTGGATATACACCTGCATATCGGCACCAAACTCTCCGGTAGCCACTTTTTTCACTCCTTTTGCCTTCACCGCTTCGATAAAATACTCATACAGCGGGATCGCCACATCCGGTTTTGCCGCCCCGATAAAAGAGGGACGTCTGCCCTTTTTGCAGTCACCGTACAGGGTAAACTGAGAAACGATCAGCATTTCCCCGGAAATATCCTGAAGCGACAGGTTCATTTTATCCTGTTCGTCGGTAAAGATGCGCAGGTTTATCAGTTTGTCAGCAAAAAAAT
Source organism: Oscillospiraceae bacterium (assembly GCA_017408855.1). Taxonomy (GTDB): domain Bacteria; phylum Bacillota; class Clostridia; order Oscillospirales; family Ruminococcaceae; genus UBA3818. The sequence goes on from JAFQTW010000064.1 coordinate 1,243, forward strand.
CGCAATGCTCTTTTCCGTCTCCATCGGTAATGCCAAGCAGGACCATCAGGCCCTGACCGATCTGCCCAACGGTTTTTCCGCCGATCTCAACACGGGATTCTTTGACCCGCTGTACAATAACGCGCATATCCTGTCTCCTTTACTGATTGGAACGCTCAACCGAAATAACACCGCTGATTTTCTGGAACGTGGAAATAATGTTGTTCAGCTGGTCCAGACTGGTGATCCCGATCGTTACCTGGATCACCGACTGTTTATCCTTGGTCTCACGGGCATTGAGCGCATGAAGAGGAACCCGCATATTGGCAATGGCAATGCTCACATCCGCCAAAAGGCCGCTGCGGTCATTTCCATAGATCACAATAGAGGATTTGAACAGGGAATCCTTCACATTTCCGGCCCATTCCGCCTTGACCCAACGTCCTTTCTGTTCGGGATCGTGGATCGAATTGACGACATTCACGCAATCGCGCTTATGAATGGACACGCCGAAGCCTCGGGTGATAAAGCCTACGATATCGTCACCGGGCAAAGGATTACAGCAGCGGGAGAACTTGACCAGACAGCCGTCCAGTCCTTCTACGATCACGCCGCTGGATGCTTTGCGGTCCTTTTTGGGTTTGATGATATTTTTATCCAGTTTGTCTTCCGCACTGGTCCGATAGATCCGCAGATAGTCCTCTTTGATGCGGGGCATGATCTTGGACAGTGAAACGCCGCCATAGCCCAAAGCCGCAAGGAAATCCTCAATATCGGTAAACCGCTGCCGTTTTGCGATATCCAGCAGGAACTCTTTTCCCTGCTCTTCGGTAAGGGTAATGCTGTTTCTGCGGAATTCCCGCTCCAGCTCTTCTCTGCCTTCGCGGATGTTTTCATCCCGCCGTTCTTTTTTGAACCAGGCACGGATCTTATTCCGCGCGCCGCTGGTCTTTACGATCTTGATCCAGTCACGGCTCGGTCCGTGAGTCGGGCTGTTTGTGGTGATGATCTCAACGATATTACCGGTTTTGATCTCAAAATCGATGGAAACCATTCGTCCGTCGACCTTTGCACCGATCATTCGGTTACCAACCGCTGTGTGGATGGCATACGCAAAGTCGATAACGGTTGCGCCGGCAGGAAGGCTGATCACGTCGCCTTTCGGGGTAAAGGCAAAGACCTCGTCCAGCGAAAGGTCGGTCTTGATGGAGCGGATCAGATCTTCCGCATCTTCCGACTCCTGCTGTGCTTCCAGCAGCTGGCGGACCCATGCCAAACGTTCGGTCATCTTATCGCCGCCGCTTATACCGGCTTTGTACTTCCAGTGCGCAGCAATACCGTATTCCGCAGTATAATGCATATCCCAGGTTCGGATCTGCACCTCAAAAGGGATCCCCTCTTTATCCACAACGGTGGTGTGCAGCGACTGATACATATTGGATTTCGGGGTGGAAATATAGTCTTTAAAGCGGTTGGGGATGGGATGGAACATATCGTGGATGATTCCGAGAATGCTGTAACAGTCAAAAACCGTATCCACGATCAAACGGACCGCATAGACATCATAGATCTCTTCAAAGGCGCGGCCGCCCATAAACACTTTTCGGTAAATGCCATAGATGCTCTTTACCCGTCCTTCGATATAAGCATCCTTATGCTCTTCCTGCACACGGGCAAGGATCTTTTTCTTCATATGGTTGAGAAAATCTGCCCGCTCATCTTTTTTCAGCGCCAGCATTTTCTCGATCTCTTCATACGCAACATTATCCAGATAGCGAAGAGAAATGTCCTCCAGTTCTTCTTTGATCCCTCGGATACCCAGACGGTGGGCCAAAGGAGCATACACTTCCATGGTCTCCAGCGCCTTGTCCCGCTGCTTCTGCGGAGGCATTACATCAATGGTTCGCATATTATGCAGCCGGTCCGCCAGCTTGATGATGACAACACGAACGTCCTGCGCCATAGCCAGCAGCATTTTTCGGATGTTCTCTGCCTGCTGCTCTTCCCGCGAAGAAAAAGGGATCTTACCCAGTTTGGTAACACCATCGACCAGAAGAGAAACGTCGCTTCCAAACAGACGGGTCACTTCTTCCATCGTAACAGGCGTATCCTCTACCACATCGTGCAGCAGCGCTGCGATCAGGGTCTCATTGTCCATACCCAGACCGGCCAGGATGGAAGCAACATTCAGCGGGTGCACGATATAAGGCTCACCGGAAACACGTTTTTGGTCTCTGTGGGCTTTTTCCGCAAAGAAGTAAGCCTGCTCGATCTTTGCCAGATCCAGCTGCTTTCCGCTTTTTAAAATTTGCTCTCTCAATTCTTGTATGCTGCTCAGCATTGTTTTACCCCTTTATCAACTGAAGTTTCTTCATGACAGGCGATTCGTTGAGATCGACCTTTTTTGTCATGACAGGAAGGACAAAACGCCAGACGCCCTTTTCTCTTGTGTAGGTCACCAGACCCCGCTCGATAAGAACGTCCATTCCGATGCGAAACGCACAGTAATTTATTTCATCTGTCGCCAAGCGAAGATATAAGCTGTCATAATCACCGGTAAAGCCGCCTTTATCCCGCAAACCGCGGTAAATGTCGGCAATGATCCCCCGGTCAGGCACCGACCGATCGGCACAGTCAGGCAAAAAACCTTCCTCCCGGCAAAAGCGGTCGTATTGCTCCCGACCTTCGAAATATCGGTCCTGGTCAAAATCAGAAAGCCTCATATCCCGGATCTTGACCGAAAGCTGCTCTTGATTCTGATAAAAATTGATGTCGCAGTTGGCGGCGATATCCACTGTATCCCCTACCTGATACGGAAAAACTTCCGGTGCCATGTTAAAATAGACCGCATAAAAATTTTGCCCGTTCTGGCTGAGCTTTAGCCGCAGATGCTTTCCGTTGCCCATCACATATACGCCTTCCAGACGGCAGGACAGATACGCAAGAACAGGCGGCTCATTTCCGGCGCCGAAAGGTTCCAGTGCCTGCAGCCGCCGCAATCCTTCCACCGTAACTTCACCGGCGGTGACCGCTTTATCAATATGGAGCGATGTCACCGGCATATAGGGATACTTCTCGGCAGCATCTTTCTGCATCTGACGGCAGAATTCTTCAAAAACATCAGCCTGTAAAGTCAAACCGGCTGCGGCTGGGTGACCGCCGTAGCGATCCAGCAGATCGGCAGAAAGACTGATACAGCCGATCAGATCAAATCCGTCTACGCTCCGCCCCGAGCCCCGCAGTTCCCCATCCTCTTCGCTGAAAAGGATGCAAGGCTTGCCGAACTTTTCGGCGACACGCGCACAGACAATGCCGATGACACCGTGGTGCCATCCTTTCCCTCTGATCAGCAGCACCCTATCGTGAAGCATACCCGGATTCTTCTGCAGCTGCTGCGCCACATCCTTGAGGATGTCAGCTTCCAGCGCCTGCCGTTCTTTATTCATCACACAGATCTCTTCCGCAAGGACCTGCGCCGTTTCTTCGTCTTCACAAAGCAGCAGTTCAATCGCTTTTTCCACCTGACCAAGCCGTCCTGCCGCATTGATTCGGGGAGAAAGAACAAAAGCAACGGCGGTCGCGCTCATCGGTTTATCTTCCAGTCCGCAGGCTTTCATCAATGCCCGCAGACCCGTATTCTGCGTATAGGGCAGATTCTCCAGTCCGTGACGGACGATGCAGCGGTTTTCCTCTTTCAGCGGGACCACATCCGCAACCGTGCCCAGAGTGACCAGATCAGAATAGTATTCCAACATTTCGCTGCCGTCATCCTGTTCCATGGCACAGATCAGCTTAAAAGCAACGCCGACACCGGCCAGATCTTTAAACACTTCCTGCTGATCTTTTCGGTGCGGATCAACGACCGCCGTGCAGACCGGCAGAGTGCTGCGGGGCTGATGGTGATCCGTCACCACTACATCCATACCCAAACGGGTGGCATATGCGATCTCTTCCAGTGCGGAGATCCCGTTGTCCACCGTAATGATCAGATCCGTCCCTTTTGCCGACAGCGCATGGATGGCGGCCATATTCATACCGTAGCCTTCGCCGTCCCGGTCAGGGATATAATAATAAACATCTGCACCGATATTCTGCAGATAAGTATACAACAATACCGTAGCCGTGATACCGTCACAGTCGTAATCGCCGTAGATGCAGATCCGCTGACCGTATTCTACCGCTTCGCTGATCCGTTCCACCGCTTTGTCCATATCCAAAAGCAGATAAGGGTCGGAAAGAGTTTCTCCACCCTGCAAAAAATCCGATGCCTGAGATACCGTTTCATAGCCGCGGGCAGCCAGCAGATGGGCAGCCAGCGGATCGATACCGCTTTTGCAAAGAGAATTTACTGTTTCCTGAGAAGGGGATGCAATATTCCATTTTTTCATCAGAACATCTTCCCCTTTCAAATAAAAATAGTATAACAGAGTAATTTTATCATTATATTTCAAAAAATTCAATATTTCCCGATGATTCTCCCCTGTCTTGCGATGATTTCACCGGCTTTAAAAAGCAAAAAGCCATCCACTGTCGGATGGCTTTTTCTGTTTTGTTTTACAAATCGATCCGGAAGATGCACTTTTCTGTGTCTCCTGCCGTCCGCATATCGCTGTCCGCAGGAAGCGGCACGATCTCCAAAAGCTTTCCTCCTACCGCTTCGATGGTTTTTCGAGAAGGAAGGTTATTCGGATTGCAGGTGATGATCAGATATTCCAGCTGATGTTTTCTGGCCAGTTCAAACAACAGGCGGCAAGCTTTTGCCGCATATCGGTTGCCGCGGAAAGGCTCTTCCACACGGTAGCCGATATTTCCGCCATAGTACAGCATTTCATTATGTCCGATCCGCAGATCGCAGGAACCCATTTTGTTCCCGTTTAAATCGCAGATAGCAAAATAATATGCCGGGACCCATTTTCGCACAGGATCGCCATCGCTTACCCGTTCCAGCACCAGACGGATCTCTTCACTTTTCAAAAAGGAAGTGTCAAAAAACATCGTTTATCCCTCAACAATCTTATTCCATCGGGGCATACTCGCTGATGATCTGCTGCGCAACGCGCACCCCATCCACCGCTGCCGATACGATTCCGCCGGCATAACCGGCTCCTTCGCCGCAGGGGTACAGCCCTTTCACAGCCGGAGACTGATAATCTTCGCCGCGTAAAATGCGTACCGGCGAGGAAGTACGGGTCTCAACGCCGGTCATGTAGGCATTGCTGCCGCTGTAACCGGCGATCCGCCGCTCAAATTTGCGCAGACCGGTCTGCAGCATCTGATTGATCTGCGGAGAAAACAGTTTTTCCAGCGGATATTCGACCGTTCCAAGCGCATAAGTAGGATGCAAGGAGCTCGCCTTTACAGGATTTGTGCCGTCTAAAAAGCTTTTTGCGCTTTGTCCCGGCGCAGAATACGTACATCCTCCAGCCAGGAAAGCGGCTTTTTCCAGCCTGCGCTGAAATTCGATACCGTCTTTCGGATGGCTGCCGAAATCTTTTTCGTCTACCGAAACCACCAGAGCGGCATTGGCATTATTGCCATCCCGGGCATACTCGCTCATTCCGTTGGTCACCACCGTATCCGGTTCCGATGCGGAAGGCACAACGGCACCGCCGGGACACATGCAGAAAGTGTATACCGCACGGTCTCCTTCCCGATGAGAAAGCTGATATTCCCCTTGATCCAACGCCGGATGACCGGCAAATTGCCCGTATAAACCACGGTCGATCAACTCTTGCGGATGTTCGATACGAACCCCTACCGAAAAAGGCTTTGTCGTCATAGGGATCTGCTGTTCCATCAGCATTTCAAAGGTGTCCCGGGCACTGTGCCCAATGGCAAGAACCAGCTGTTCGACCGGAATGATCTGACCGTCTGCCCGAATCGCCGTGATTTTTCCGTCATTTTGTGTAATGTTTTCCAGCTTTACGCCAAAACGCACTTCTCCACCCAGGCGGCAAACTTCTTCCCGAAGATTTTTCACCACCGAACGAAGCTTATCGGTCCCGATATGCGGCTTGGCTTTCTGCATCGTCTCTTCCGGAGCGCCGAACCGGGTCAGCTGTTCCATCACAAAGCCGCACCGGGGATCATGGATGCGGGTCGTCAGCTTTCCGTCGGAAAAGGTACCGGCGCCGCCTTCTCCAAACTGCACATTGCTCTCGGGATCCAACAGACC
>JAFQTW010000065.1 GCA_017408855.1 Oscillospiraceae bacterium
CTTTTCTGGACGATCAGTTTGATCTGGATATGCTGATGGATGCCATCGAGAACGGCGACTGGGACGACTGCGTGTTCCGCACCAAGAACTTCCGTTACACCCGTCTGGGATCCCTTCGTCATTATCCCGATACGGTGAAAAAGGATTTTGTGCAGGATCGCCGGGATCACATGAAAGAGATCATCAAACAGCTGGCGAGCAAGTATTTTAACTCCTCGGAGAAAGAATTCCGCGAGGATATTGCCGACCTGCGCCCGAAGGTGGAAAAGCTGTTTCAGCTGACCCTTTGTTACGATGATGCGCTGCAAAAGATCAAAAAAGAGAAAAAACTCATCGATTTTTCCGATCTTGAGCATTTTGCTCTGCAGCTTTTGATGACAAAAAGCACCGGCGGATATGTCCGTACCGATCTTGCGAAAGAGATCTCGCAGGAGTTTGACGAGATCCTGGTGGATGAGTATCAGGATACAAACGCCGCGCAGGATATGATCTTTTCCGCTGTTTCCATTGAGAAAAAGAACCTGTTCATGGTAGGTGACGTGAAACAAAGCATCTACCGGTTCCGTCAGGCGATGCCGGAGATCTTTATTGGAAAAATGGACACCTTCCGCGCTTTCAATGGAAAAAAATATCCGGCAAAACTGCAGCTAAGCCGAAACTTTCGCAGCCGCAGCCAGGTGACCGATTTTATCAATTACGTTTTCGAAATGCTGATGAGCCGCAGCCTCGGCGAGATCGAGTACAACGAGGAACACCGTCTGTTCCCCGGCGCCGATTATCCTCCGAAAGCGGATATGGAAAGCGAGATCGTGCTGATCGAGACCGACAAAAGCGCGCAGGAAAGCGCTGAGCAGGAGGCTTGGTATGTGGCGGACCGCATCGCGCAGATGCTGACCGATGGGACCACTGTTTCCGAAAACGGGCAGGAACGTCCGCTGCAGATGAGCGATATCTGTATTTTGATGCGCTCCACCAAAAAACGGGCTGCTCTCTATCGGGATGCGCTGCGCAAGCGGGGAATCAACAGCTGGTCCGAAAGCCGCGGCGGATTTCTGCAGGCAAAAGAGATCTCGGTGATGATGGCGTTTTTACAGGTGCTGGACAATCCCTACCGGGACATCCCGCTTCTGACTGTTTTGCTGTCCGACCTGTTCGGTATGACACCGGAGCAGGTGTCCCGCATCCGTCTGCAGGACCGGAAAGGTGCCCTTTACAGCGGTCTTTTGCAGATGGCACAGACGGGTGATGCTCTTTCGCAAAATGCGGTAGAGACGATCGAAAGCCTGCGCCGCTCGGCGGTGCGCCTTTCGGTGGCGGATCTTTTAAGCGAGATCTACGACCGGACCGACTATCCTGCCATCGTGTCCTCTTACCCTATGGGAGAGGTGCGGCAGGCGAATCTGCGGCAGCTCGTCCGCTATGCCGAAGTGTTTTCCCAAAAGGGAAACGGCGGTCTGTACGGCTTTGTCCGCTTTCTGGACCGCCTCAGCGAAAAGAGGACCGATCTGGAAGGAGCGGTAGCCGGCACGGTGGATAATGCGGTCTGCGTGACCAGCATCCACCGGTCCAAGGGACTGGAATACCCGGTGGTCTTTTTGTGCGATACCGGAAAAAGCTTTAACAAACAGGATATCCGTGAGCGGATCGCGCTGCATCCGCAGATGGGTTTTGCCTGTGTGCGGCGGGATAAACGGCTGTACAAGGAGTTTACCACCATCCCGCTGGAGGCGCTTCGTTTGGAAAACGAGCGGGCAGACCTGAGCGAGGAAATGCGGATATTATATGTGGCCATGACCCGTGCGAAGGAAAAACTCATTATTACCGCAGCGGGAAAACTCGAAAAGCGGATGAAAAAAGCCGTCATTACCTCTCAGGAAGAGATGACTCCGTTTGTCATCCGTTCTGCCGATTCCTTTGCCGGATGGCTTACCCTGTGTGCGATGCTCCACTCCTGCGGCTATGCGATACGTGAAGCCGCCGGTGTGAAGCTGGTGGGATCCACAGAAGGCGAACCGCCGCTGACCGTCCGCTATCTGTCGATCCTGGGAGACATCCATGAGCCGGATGAGGCAGCGGCGGTGGATCAAAGTATCCGTCCGGATAAAATGCTTTATCTGAAGCTGAAAAAAGCCAGCGACTGGGTCTATCCCTATGACGAGATCACAAAGATCCCCCAGAAGATCGGTGTTTCCGCTTTGACCAAAGGGGAAAGTGCCGACCATTACGCCTTTTCCAAAGTTCCCGGATTTTTGTCCGGCGAGAGCATGAGCGGTGCGCAAAAAGGAAACGCGGTCCATCAGTTTATGCAGTATGCCGACTATGCTGCCTGTGCGCAAGATCTGGACCGGGAAGTGGCGCGGATGGGGGAGATGGCATTTTTGTCCCCCGAGCAGCTGAAAGTACTGGATCGGGAAAAGCTGCGCCGCTTTTTCCAAAGCCCATTGTACCGACGGATGGCAGCATCCAAACGGCTCGAGCGGGAGCTTCGCTTTATCCGTGAAGTGCCGGTATCTCAACTGGGCTATGACAGTCAGGAAGAGTCCATCACCGTGCAGGGCGTTGCGGACTGCGTTTTTTACGAGGACGGAAAGGTCGTTATCGTAGACTACAAGACCGACATCGTTTCCTCTGCCGATGATCTGACCGAGCGCTACCGGGGACAGCTTTCCCTGTACCGAGAGATCCTTTCGGAAAGCTTGCAAACCGAAGTGAAAGAGTGTATAATATATTCGTTCCATTTGGGACAGGAAATTTTCGTAAAATAACGAAAATTCCTGTTGACAAGGGGAATATTAGCTGGTATAATACCGTAGAAAACAAAGTAGAACAGCAAGTTCGTTCTCACCTGCTCGCAAAGGCGATGTCGGGTCAATACCGAAAAGAAAGCCGCAGGGCTTTTTTGTGTGTGTATTGAGCGCGGAGCGAATTTCGTTCCGCGCTTTGTTATTGAAAGAATCGGGCTTTTCACAGTGGAGGTGCTTTACGATTAGCAAACAGGAACTGCAGATCAATGAAGAGATCAGGGACAAAGAGGTCCGTGTCATCGACGCAGACGGCAGCCAGCTGGGTATCCTTTCCGGCCGCGATGCATTAAATCTCGCAGGCGAAAAGAATCTGGATCTGGTTAAGATCGCGCCGCAGGCGACTCCGCCTGTATGCCGCATCATGGACTACGGTAAATACCGTTTCGAGCAGGCCAAGCGCGAAAAAGAGGCAAAGAAGAACCAGAAGGTCATCGAGATCAAAGAGGTTCGTCTTTCTCTCAACATTGACACCAACGACTTCAACACCAAAGTAAACCATGCGATCAAATTCCTCAAAGCAGGAAATAAGGTCAAGGTTTCCGTTCGCTTCCGCGGACGTGAAATGGCACACACCCAGATGGGTACCGTGCTGATGCAGCGGTTTACCGACGCAGTTGCCGAGGTTGGTACTGTCGAGAAGCAGCCTAAAATGGAAGGCAGAAGCATGACCATGTTTATCACTGCCAAGCCCGTTAAGTAAATCGAACAGGAGGAAAAACAAAATGCCTAAACTGAAAACTCATTCCGGCGCTAAAAAACGCTTTAAACTGTCCAAAAACGGTAAAGTAAAACGCGCACATGCTTTCAAATCCCATATTCTGAACAAAAAATCCACCAAGAGAAAAAGAAATCTGCGTAAAGCAGCTTACGCTGATAAGACCAATATGAAAGCTATCAAACTGCTGATGGCTAACCACTAATCTCGATTAAATCTGAACGGAGGACTTAGAATATGGCTCGTGTTAAAGGGGCAATGATGACCCGTAAAAGAAGAAAAAAAGTTCTGAAGCTGGCGAAAGGCTACTTTGGCGCTAAAGGTACCCATTTTAAAATGGCCAAACAGGCTGTTATGAAATCCGGCAACTATGCTTATGCTGGCCGCAAACAGCGCAAGAGAGATTTCAGAAGCCTGTGGATCACCAGAATTTCCGCAGCTTGCCGCATGAATGGCATGAACTATTCCACCTTTATGAACGGCCTGAAAAAAGCCGGCGTAGAGCTGAACAGAAAAATGCTGTCCGAGATCGCAGTAAACGATCCCGCTGGCTTCACCGCTCTGGTGGAGAAAGCGAAAGCTGCTCTCTAATAAATCTTCTCAAGCCCGTGTCGCAAAACACGGGCTTGTTTTGTAAACGGAAGAGGTTTAATTCATGGAACGTATCACCAGCCGCGACAACGAAAAAATCAAACAGCTGATCCGCTTGCAGACCAACCGCAAAGCGCGCAGAGAGTCCGACACCTTTGTGGCGGAAGGAGTGCGCCTTGCACAGGAAGTGCTGCGCTGCGGGCTTACGGTGCTGCAGGTCTTTGCCACCGAAGAAGGCGTACGTCGCTGCGGCGGAGTGTGGGAAGCGCTTTGCCAAAAAGCAGAGCAGGCATATTTGATCCATGAAAGCCTGGAAAGCCGTATCAGTGAAGTAAAAGCGCCGCAGGGCGTGTACTGCGTTTGCCGCATCCCACATCAGCCGCTGAGCGAGCTGGCATCGGCCGGGCGGCGCTTTCTCGCGCTGGACCGTCTGCAGGATCCGGGCAATATGGGGACCATCATCCGCACAGCCGATGCGCTGGGGGCCGACGGCATCATCGCCGGAGAAGGCTGCGCCGATGTGTTCAGCCCCAAAGTGCTGCGCAGCACCATGGGCAGCGCCTTCCGCATGAAGATCTGGACGGTGGAAGATCTGGCGCAAACCATGAAGCGGCTGCGGGGCGAAGGCTTTGGCGTTTACGGCGCCGCACTGGATGACACCGCGGTCCGGCTGGGAGAGATCACCTTCCCGGAGAAAACGGTGGTCATCGTGGGCAACGAGGGCAACGGCATTTCCGACACGGTGCTGCAGTCCTGCGACGGAAAGCTGTTTATCCCCATGAAAGGGGAGGCAGAATCCCTTAATGCGGGCGTTGCCGCCTCGCTGATCTTATGGGAAATGTGCCGGTAAGGAGGAAGCATAATGGAGTATTGGATCTGGCTCTCCAACGCGCTGGGACCGGGCAGTCCCCGGGTCAACGACGTTGTGGCACATTATGAAACGGCAAGACATTTTTACGAGGAAAAGAAAACCGAATTTCGTTCGGTCTCTTTCCTGTCCGCCGCCGAGCGAAAACGCCTGTGCGAAGCAAAACTTTCCGATGCGCTGCGCATCCGGGAAAAGACCCTCGCCAAGGGCTATCACATCCTGACGCCGGAGAGGAAAGAGTATCCCGACCGTCTCCGTAATATTTATGCCATGCCTGCCGTACTGTATGTGGATGGCGATCTGGGCGATATCGACGAGAATGTAGCCATTGCTGTGGTGGGAACGAGAAAATGTACCGACTACGGTCTGTATGCTGCAGCCGACTTTGGAAAGGGTCTGGCAAAAGGCGGGGCAGTTGTCATCACCGGTCTTGCCAAAGGCATCGACGGCGCTGCCCACGAAGCGGCTTTGCGTGCCGGCGGCACCTGCATCGCTGTTTTGGGCTGCGGTCTGGACGTAGCCTATCCGTCGGAACACGCTGCCATGCAGAAAGAGACCGCCCGCAAAGGCGCCGTAGTCACCGAGTATCCGCTGGGTACCCGTCCGGAAGGCTTTCATTTTCCCATCCGAAACCGCATCATGTCCGCGCTGAGCCTCGGCGTTGTGGTGGTGGAAGGCGACCGCCGCAGCGGCGCGCTGATCACCGCAAACTGCGCTCTCGAGCAGGGAAAGGATGTCTATGCCGTTCCCGGCAGCATTTACAGCCGTGCCTCGCAGGGGCCGCTGCATCTGCTGCGCACCGGTGCCATTCCGGTGACTCGACCGAGAGAGATCCTGGAGGAATACCGCTACCGCTATGGGGCAAAGATCCGTTGGGAGCCCTCGGAGCCGGAAACCGCCGCGCCGGTCAAACCGACCGCAGCGAAAGAACAGCCGGTGCCGCAGGCAGAAGAGGTGATCATCCGGGAAAAACGTCCGCTTCCGGCGGATGCGGATGAGACAATGGTAAAAATCTACGGGATTTTGTCCGAAATCCCGATCCATGTCGATGAAATTGCGGCGCAAACACAAAAAAATCCCGCCGAAGTCTTGACAGCGCTTTCAGAACTTGAAATAATGGGATTTGTATCGGCAAATGCAGGCAGGAGATTTTCTATCTCTTAGCCTTTTTCTACCGCAGAGGCACAATATCTTGTGCTTTTTCTGCGTGATACAGCCGGAAAACCGGCAACAGAGAACCAACAGGAAGGCGGGATCAAATGTCGAAACTGGTGATCGTAGAGTCTCCCGCAAAGGCAAAGAC
>JAFQTW010000066.1 GCA_017408855.1 Oscillospiraceae bacterium
GCCATATCGATATAAGCTTTGGCTTCCTCCATGAAGGCATCGATGTTATCGCCGCCCAGGCAGGCGCCGGAGGTAAGCATCGAGATCTCCATACCGGAAGTTTTGATTTTTTCTAAAGTCTGGGCTTTTTTCTCGCCGGTAAACACCGGAATCCGGGGTGCAAACATCTCATTGGCAACGCCGCGGACTTCGATACCGTTCATGCCAAGGTCCTTTGCGGTGGCGAAAATCTCGCCCCAGCTCCAACCGGGGCAGCCCAGGGTCGACAGGGAAAGCTTCATAAAGCATCATCCTTTCCTAAAACTGTCTACTCTTCCTCTTCTGTATCTTCGTCAACGATACCGACCCATCCTCCCGGACGGTTGCTGGCGGTCTCATCTTTGATGTAGATATACACGGTGCTGGTCTTTCGGCTGACGACCTCGCCCTCCGAAGGATAAGTGCGGATAATCTGACCCGCCTCAGCGGAAGAGTCAACAATATAAATTACTTCGTATTTCAGTTCCAGTTCGGTCAGCGCACGGGTCGCAAACTCCAGCGTGCTTCCCGAAAGACCGGGAACCGGCACCATCTCGGAGCCCTTGCTCACATAGAGGGTGACATAGCCTTTGTTCGGCATAGGAGTACCGGCAACCGGCTCCTGACCGTATACCACATTCTTGGAGAAGTTCTCGTTATAATCCTCTTTCTCCAGGAACATAAAGCGATTGGTGTATGTAGGATCGTTTTTGATCGCATCGATATCTTTTCCGGTAAAGTCCGGTACGCCATCAGCAGAAACAGGACCTTCTGCCTGAGAGTTTTCATTGTCCAGATAAGAAAGGGTATTGTCCGGCTGGGACTGTACGGGTTTTTCCTCGAAAATACCCAGCTGGTCCATAAACCAGAACATTCCGCCCAGCAAAAGCAGGAAGGTCAAAAGGGTGATCCACAGCACGGCATGGGATTTTTTCACCTTTTTGCTTTTGGTTTTCTTCGCTTCCAGCGCAACTTTCGAAGACTCAAAAACAGCGGTATGGGTATCCCCTTCTTCCAGCAGCATGCCGGTGAATTCATCGATGCTCTGGGGGCGCTGATCGCCTTCCACCGCCATGGCGGCAAAAATGGCCTCAGAAATGTTTTCGGGGATCTTGCTGTTCAGCTCTGCCGGGGTGCAAAGATCGTCGCTGACACGGCGGCTGTTGCCGTCCTCGGGACGGGCGCCGGTCATTGCGCGATACAGGACCGCTGCGATGGAATACACATCGCTCCATGCGCCCTGCCAGCTGTTGAGGGAATACTGTTCCGGTGCCGAATAGCCCGGAAACAGCTCGGCGCCAAGGTCGCTTCCTTCGGTCCGGCAATCGGTGATGCAGAAACCGGAAAGCCACAGGCGACTGTCCTGATCGACCAGAATGGTCTCAGGGCTGATGCCGCGGTGAATGATCCCTTTTTTGTGCAGCTTTGCAAGAGAGTTCAAAAGCGGCAGGAACAGCTTCTTGGTCTGATTCCAGGTGAGCTCGCCGCCGTTTCTTTGCAGGAACGAAGATAAGGTCAGCGTCTGAACATAACGGTAGACCACATAGACGGTATCATTGTCCACAAAACGGTCCATCACCGGGACCATATCGGAAATATGATTCTGCGCCAGAAGCTGACGGGACAGCTCCACAAAATCGGATAATGCCGTTTTGTATTGCCGCTCACTTCCCGCGATAGGACGGACCTGCATGGTCGCCTCGTTTCGCTCGGCGATCTGCACTGGCATAAACTCACGGATCAGCACCTTTTTGTCCTCGGTAAGATCGTAACCGATGTAAGTGGCACCTTCGCTGTTTTTCTTGATCACCCGACCCATCAGGTACCGGTCTTTCAAAACCGTTCCGGGTTTCAGATAAGCAAAGCTGTACGGCATTCCTTCCTGATAGCCGCAATGGGGGCATTTCCCCTCGCCTTCTGCGAGAGGATTCATGCATCCCAGACAAAGTTTAACGTTTGGCGTCATATTCTATAAACACGCTCCCGAATGAAAATTTAAGCAGTTTCAATCGAGGCCGCTTCGTGGAGATTCAGATATTCTACCGCCCATTCTCTCAGCTTGAATTTTTGGATCTTTCCGGCTGCGTTCATGGGGAACGAGTCGGTAAAGGCAACATAACTGGGCACCTTATGGCGTGCCATGCTGGAGAGGACATACGCCTTCACATCGTCTTCGGTCATCTGGCAGCCCTCTTTCAAAATCACAACTGCCATGATCTCTTCGCCGTACCGCTGGCTGGGTACGCCGATGACCTGAACATCACTGATCGACGGATGGGTATACAGGAACTCTTCGATCTCTTTGGGATAGATGTTTTCGCCGCCGCGAATGATCATATCCTTGATTCGGCCTGTAATCTTATAATACCCGTTTTCGTCAACAGTTGCAAGGTCTCCGGAGTGAAGCCAACCATCTTTATCGATGACCTGAGCGGTCGCTTCCTCCATTTTATAGTAGCCGCGCATGGTGTTATACCCGCGGGAGCAAAATTCACCGGTCTGTCCGGGGCCAAGCGTCTCCCCTGTTTCGGGATCAACGATCTTGGTTTCTACGTGAGGCATCGCCCGTCCTACGGTGCTGACGCGAAGTTCCAGGCTATCCTCGGTGGTGGTCATGGTGGTTGCGGGAGAAGCCTCGGTCTGTCCGTAGGTAATGGTGATCTCACGCATATTCATTTTATCGACCACCTGCTGCATCACCTTGATGGGACAGGGCGATCCTGCCATGATACCGGTGCGCAGGCTGGAGAAATCGTATTTCTCAAAATCCGGATGCTCCAGCATGCCAATGTACATGGTGGGAACGCCGTGGAAAGCGGTGCATTTTTCCGAGCTGATGGCATCCATAACTTTTACCGGACTGTACAGATCGACCGGCACCATCGCAGTGGAGTGAGTCAGACAGGCCATCATGGCAAGTACCATGCCGAAGCAGTGGAAAAAAGGAACAACGATACAGAGTTTATCATCGTGGGTAAACTTCATACAGTCGCCAATGGCTTTTCCGTTATTGACGATATTGTAATGGGTCAGCATA
Source organism: Oscillospiraceae bacterium (assembly GCA_017408855.1). Lineage (GTDB taxonomy): Bacteria > Bacillota > Clostridia > Oscillospirales > Ruminococcaceae > UBA3818. The sequence continues at coordinate 3,056 of JAFQTW010000066.1, forward strand.
ACACCTTTGGGGAAGCCGGTGGTACCGGAAGTGTACTGCATATTGCAGATATCCTGCGGGTCGATGCTGTTATAAAGGGCACGGAACTGCTCGTCCGGGATGTTTTCTGCTTTTTTGTAAAGATCTTTCCAATGAAGCATACCGGCAGGAGCTTCGCTGTTATCACCGGCGTAAACGATCGTTTTGAGGAACGGCAGCATGGGGTTTTCGTACTCGCCGGGTTTACAGTTTTTCAGTGTCGGACACAGATCATTCACGATCTGAATGTAGTCATTCTTTTTAAATTTATCGATCAGAACCAGCATTTTCGAATCGGACTGACGAAGCAAATATTCCAGCTCGAAAACCTTGTAGGCGGTATTGACCGTTACCAGCACGGCGCCGATTTTGGTACAGGCATAAAAGGTCAGCATCCACTCGGGAACATTGGTTGCCCAAATGGCAATATGATCGCCTTTTTGGATCCCCATATCCAAAAAGCCTTTGGCAATGGTCTCGGCCTCTTCATTAAATTCTTTCCAGGTGCGGCGATAGTCACGATCGGTAAATTTGACCGCTTCGTCATTGGGAAACTGCTTTGCAACTTCTTCCAGCAGTTTGCCTACCGTTATGTTCATCATATCGTCCATCAAAGGATTCTCCTCTCATGAAAACTAAATAAAAAAGCCTTCGTCTTCTCTCATCAAGAAGACGAAGGCATAACCTCCGCGGTACCACTTCTGTTGACATAAATATGTCCGCTCATACGCATCAAACAATGCGCTTTCCGATATCGGGGAAAACCGTTCAAACCTACTAAGACAATGCTTTTCAGCTGACCGCTCAAGGGCGAGTTCAGAATCGTTACGATAAC
>JAFQTW010000067.1 GCA_017408855.1 Oscillospiraceae bacterium
ACCCGAGGGACCCGTTTACGGGTAGCAAGTAATCCGTGCATGGCTGGCAGGCCCACAAAAAGCGCACTTGTGCGCAGCCAGTAATATTAGGGCTTTGCCCGAAACTGAAATACCCCCCGCTAGGCGGGGGGATATTTATTGCGTTTTTTGCGAAAAACAGGGGCGATTTCATCATTCGTTCATACCTGCAAAGCAGAAACTATGCTATAATTATCCTGAAAAAACATGTCCAATTGTTAATTTGACCCCGAAAGGGTGAACCTATGAAAAACCGACTGCTCTGCGCGGCGCTGGCGATGCTTCTTTTGCTGGGCGGCTGCTCTTTCGAAAATATCGTGGCGGACGATCTTCTGCTTGCGGTGCAGAATCGCGAGCCCGTACAGAATTCCGGGTATGAATATACCGACGTGACCGAGCTGCAGATCCCCATCGGGGAAGAAGAGATGAACCCTTATGATATGTCCATCGAGACCAATCTGCAGATGGTCCCCCTTGTGTACGACGGATTGGTCCGTCTGCGCCCGGACTACGGCTACGATCTGGCGCTGGCAGCCGAGATCAACAACCGTTCCACCGTCTGCGATGTGACCCTCAAAAACGGGCTGGTCTTTTCCGACGGGACCCCCATCAGCGCTTACGATGTGCAGTACTCCTACCGGCAGGCGGTGTACTGGGGCGAGACTGCCTATTCCGACTGCTTTGAAAATGTTGGCGGCTGCGTGGTGCTGGATGATCTGACGGTGCGCTTTTATCTGTACCGCACCGATGCGATGTTCCCCAACAATCTGACTTTTCCGGTCCTGAAAAGCGGATCGGCAAAGGATCCCATCGGCTGCGGACGGTTCTATCTTGCCAAGGATAAAGTCTTAAAGCCTAACCGCCTTTGGTACGGCGGCGACATCGGCCGGATCGACAAGATCGTTCTGGTGGAACAGCCGGACCGGGAGACCAGCTTTTACAGCATGAAGACCGGCTCGCTGGATTATCTGTTTGTCGAAGCGGACGAGGAGATCACCGACGGCGGCGGCAGCGTCCACTATGTGGATATGCCGAACCTTTTGTATCTGGGACTGAATGACAGCCGTTCCCGTCTGTCCGACAGCCGTTTTCGACGCCTTTTGGAAGCTGCCATCGATCGGGAAGAGCTGCTGGGAAATGTGTACTTCGACCGGGCGCAGCCTACCGATCTTCCGTTCCCCGCATCCTGGGAAAAACTTGGGGAGCGGCAGACAGATTTCGGCGGCGACTTTGGTCTGGTGCAGGTTTTGCTCAGCGATCTCGGTCTTGACAACCGGGACGAAGAAGGGTACATTATAGTGGGGTCTCGGAGAGTTTCGCTGGATATTCTGGTGAACAGTGAGAATCCTACCAAGGTAAAACTGGCAGAAGAGCTGCAGAAAATGCTCAACGCCATCGGCTTTGACGTGGCGGTGGATGCGGTGGATTTCGCGTCCTATCAGGCAAGGCTGGCTGCCGGCGACTATGATATTTATCTGGGCGAGATCCGCCTGCGCGACGATCTGGATCTGAGCGCGCTGCTGCGGGAACTCAACTATCTGACGGCAGAAGAGAGCGTTCTGGCGGCAGATTATTACGACGAATGGCAGGTGGGCAGAGCGGAGCTGGACAGCTTTATCCAGCAGTTCGAAGCCTCGATGCCCTTGATCCCGTTGGGAACGAGAAGCGGAATTCTTTATTACGACCGGGATATTTATTATGAATTGCACGCCACCGCTTCGGATATCTTTTATAATATCCAGAACTGGTAGCGTAACAATAGAGCATCCGCCCGTTCGGCGCGGAAAGAAATCTTCGGCTTTGTGCCGAAACCGAGTCAGGAGGGACTTCGCGTGATCAAATTGGAAAATCATCTGGGAATCACCCATATCTCCGAAGAGTTTTTTGCAAATCTGGTAGGACGGGCTGCATCGGAATGCTTTGGTGTTGCCGGTCTTGTCAATAGCACCCCCTATCAGGGGCTGCGCACCATGATCACCAAAAGCGAGCTGCCGGACAAAGGCGTGAAGGTTCACGTTTCCGGCGGAAGACTGGTGATCGACCTTCATATCGTGGTCACTTACGGCATGAACATTGCTGCTATCGTGCAAAGCATCATCAATAAGGTGCGCTACACGGTCGAGGACGCCACCGGCATGGAAGTCGCAAAAGTCAATGTGTATGTAGACGGTATGCGGGCGGAATAAAAGCCCTGCGATCGTTTTGAGAGCTGTATTTTGACAGCAGTTACGGAGGTTATTGTAAAGTGATAAACGGTAGTCAACTGCGTGACGCGTATATTTCTGCGGCAAACCATATCGTGGCCCGCCGGCAGGAAGTGGACGCGCTGAACGTTTTCCCGGTACCGGACGGCGATACCGGAACCAATATGTCCATGACCATTTCTGCGGCTGTTCCGGAACTGAAGCTGATGGAAGAGCCTACGGTTGCCGAAGTTGCCAAAACTGCGGCATCGGCACTTCTGCGCGGCGCCCGCGGAAACTCCGGCGTTATTCTTTCCTTGCTGTTCCGCGGTTTTTCCAAAGGTCTGGCCGGTAAAAAAGAGGCGGACGGTGCTGATTTTGCCAATGCGCTGACCATGGGCGTTGCCGCGGCTTACAAAGCGGTCATGAAACCCACCGAGGGAACCATCCTCACCGTTTCCCGTATGGCGGCGGAAAAAGCAGTGGAGCTGAGCAAAACCGAGACCGATCCCATCAAAGTCTGGGAGTGCATCGTGAAAGAAGCGGAAGAGGCGCTGAACCAGACCCCCGAAATGCTGCCCGTTCTGAAAAAAGCGGGCGTTGTGGATGCCGGCGGCAAGGGCCTTCTGGTCATCTTCGAGGGTATGATCAGTGTTCTGCGTGACGGCGTGATGATCGAAGGCGCCGATTCCTCGCAGGAAGAGGTCCGGATGGACGAGTTCGAAGATGCCATCGCCGAGTTCGACGAAGAGATCACCTTTACTTACTGCACCGAGTTCATCGTTCAGAAAGACGAGCCCGAGACCGACCCCTTGAAGCTGCGTGCCTTTTTGGAGTCCATCGGCGATTCTGTCGTTGTGGTCGATGACGAAGATATCATCAAATGCCATGTGCATACCAACCATCCCGGTCAGGCGCTGGAAGAAGGCGTGAAATACGGTATGCTGTGCAAAATGAAGATCGAGAACATGGAAGAGCAGTTCGCTGCCAGAAAAGCCAAGGCTGCCAAGGCAAAACCGAAAGCCGAGCCCATGGCCTATGTTCCTGTCGATCCCGAAACACCTTACGGCATCGTTGCCGTGGCAGCCGGCGAAGGTCTGCATGAGCTGTTCCGCGATCTGGGCGCGACCCAGATGGTCAGCGGCGGTCAGACCATGAACCCCTCTACCGACGATATCCTCAAGGCCATTCATGCAACCCCCGCGCAGACCGTTTTCGTTCTGCCCAACAATAAAAACATCATCATGGCGGCCGAGCAGACCGTTAAGCTGGCGGACCGTAAAGTCTGCGTTCTGCCCTCCAGAACCGTACCGCAGGGTATCGCCGCGATGCTGGCCTTCGACCCCGATGCGGATGTGAAGGAGAACCAGCTGAACATGACCGGCGCACTGGATACCGTTTCCACCGGTTCCATCACCTTTGCGGCCCGTGACTCGGATTACGACGGTCACGAGATCCACGAGGGCGAGCTGCTGGCGCTGGACAACGGCAAACTGAGCTTTACCGGCACCGATCTGAGCAAGACCTGCTCCAAGCTGGTAAACAAACTGCTCAAGCGTGACAGCGCTTTCGTTACCATCTACTACGGCGAGGACGTGACCGAAGAGATGGCGCAGAAGGCGGAAGAAGCAGTCCGCGCGAAGCTGCCGGAGGATGTGGAGCTGACTGTGATTAAAGGCGGACAGCCCGTCTACTACTTCCTCATCAGCGTGGAATAAGAAACACAACAAAAGCCCATCGGTTTTCCGATGGGCTTTTTCTTTTTGTTATGCGCCGGCAGTGTCCAGCATTTTTGCGGTGCGAAGTCTTAGCGCCAGATGCTCCGGCAAAGTCAGATCCGGGTCCTTTTGCAGAACGGCCAAAGCCGCGGAACGGGTGCGGTCCACAAGGAGCATATCCTCCAAAAGTCCTGCGATCTTCATGGCAGGCAGACCGTGCTGGCGAAGTCCGAAAAAGTCGCCGGGTCCCCGCAGTTTGAGATCTTCTTCCGCTACCTTAAATCCGTCGTTGGTTTTGCAGACCGCCTGCAGACGGGGGGTATCGGTCTTTTCCGAAACGAGAATACAGAAAGATTCCGCAGAACCTCGTCCGACTCGTCCCCGCAGCTGATGCAGCTGGGAGAGACCGAACCGTTCGGCGTTTTGGATCAGCATCACCGTAGCGTTGGGAACGTCCACCCCCACCTCGATAACAGTGGTGGAAACTAGAAGCTGGATCCTTCCGGCGGCAAAATCGGACATGACCGCCTCTTTTTCCGCCGGCTTCATCCGTCCGTGCAGCATGCCGACCCGATAGCCGGCAAAATCTTTTTCCGCCAGCCGCTCGGCGTTTTCCACCGCCGACTGCAATCCTTCGGGGGAAGTATCGGTCTGTTCCACCAGCGGGCAGACGATGTATGCCTGCCGCCCCGCATCCAGATGCTTGCGGATAAAACCAAAGGCTCTCGGCTGAATGGACGGCTCGATGAGATAAGTCCTGACAGGGATCCGTCCTTTGGGCATCTCGTCCAGAATGGAAAGATCCAGATCGCCGTAGATGATAAAGGCGAGGGTACGGGGGATGGGAGTCGCGGACATGACCAGCACATGGGGAGTCAGACCCCCTTCGGCCTTTTGGGTCAGCGCCATCCGCTGCGCCACACCGAAACGGTGCTGCTCGTCGGTGACCACAAGACCCAAAGAGGAAAACTTTACATTTTCCTGCAAAAGGGCGTGGGTGCCCACCATGATCTGCACTTCGCCCGACTCCAGCTGCGCCCGGACAGCTTTTTTCTGCGCGGCGGTCATGGAACCGGTCAAAAGCCCCACCTTGATATCGGTATTTTCAAACAGGCGGGACCAGGTTTTGTAATGCTGTGCCGCCAGGATCTCGGTAGGCGCCATCATGGCAGTCTGCAGACCGTTTTGCGCCGCGAAGTAGGCGGCAGCTGCCGCCACCATCGTTTTGCCGGAGCCTACATCGCCCTGCAAAAGACGGTTCATCGGCCGGTCGGAAGAAAGATCCGCCAGCACCTCGCCGATGGCTCGTTGCTGAGCGCCGGTCAGAGTGAAGGGGAACAGACGGTAAAAGCCGTCCATCGAAACGGTCATCATCGAAACGGCGGCTTTTTTTCGGGCGGACCGGCGGGTCTGCCCCAGCGCCAGATTGAGATAGAATAGCTCCTCGAACATCAGACGGTTTCGTGCCTGAGCGAGTGCCTCTTTGTTTTTGGGAAAATGGATGTTTTCCAGCGCCGTCCGCCGGGAACACAGACCGTTTTCTTCCCGCAAACCGGCGGGAAGAGGGTCCTCGTCGAGATTTTCGGTCAAAGACAGCACCTGCTTGACATTGGCGGCGATCATTTTGGAAGACAGCCCTTCGGTCAGCGGATAGACCGGGGAGAAACCCGCCTCGCCGTCATCGGGAAAGACGAGGGGCGATGCCATTTCCCGCCGGCTCAGTTTTCCGCCGACCCGTCCGTAGAAAAGATAGGTCTCTTCTTCTTTTAACGCGGCAACGGAATATTTGGCATTAAAAAAAGTGATGAGCATATCGCTCTGCCCGTCGGTGACCAGAACCTTAAAAAGCGACAGTCCTTTGCGGATGCGCTGCTCTGCGGATTTGGCCGCTACCGTTGCCCGGATGGCACAGGGCTCATCGTAGGGAGCGGAAACGATGGGGCAGGGGGAGGAAAAGTCGATATAGTCCCGGGGATAGTATTCCAACAGGTCCCCGATGGTGGCGATGCCCAGCTTGCCGTACAAACGGGCGCGCTTTTCGCCTACGCCTTTTAAAAACTGAATGTTGGTATCCAAAGCTGCCACAGCATCGCCTCCTTTTTTCCGGATAGTATCATGTTACCCTTCTCAAAAGCGGTTGTCAAATGCCAAATCGCCGGAAAAACACAACGGGGGAGAAATGTTTGCGGACAGCGGACAAATCTTTTTCGAAAGATTATAGAAATTCTGCAGCGGGTATGATAGAATGAACTTGACATCAAATCAAGGAGGGTTACCCTATGGTTTTGAAACGTTTGGAAAAACTGCGTGCGCTGATGGCGGAAAGAGGCATCGACGCATATGTGGTCCCTACCTCCGACTTTCATGAGTCTGAGTATGTAGGCAACTATTTTAAAGCGAGAAAATACATGTCCGGCTTTACCGGTTCTGCCGGTGTTCTGGCTGTCACCGCTTCTGAGGCGGGGCTCTGGACCGACGGACGCTACTTTATTCAGGCGGCGAGAGAGCTGCAGGACAGCACCATCCAGCTGATGAAAATGGGTGAGGAAGGCGTTCCCACCATCGAAGCATTTTTGCAGGAAAAAGTTCCCGAAGGCGGAAAGCTGGGCTTTGACGGACGGGTGATCACCGCCCATCAGGGTCTGGACTTTGCCAAAAAGATGGCCGGCAAAAACGCTTCTTTGGCTACTTCCGAGGATCTGGTGGATCTGGTCTGGGAGGACCGTCCCGCCCTGTCTGCCGAGCCTGCCTATCTGCTGGATGTAAAATACGCCGGAAAATCCACGGCGGAAAAACTGTCCGACCTGCGTGAGACCATGAAAAAAGAGGGCGCCACCGTTCATATCATCACCACCCTCGATGATATCGCGTGGCTGTTTAACATCCGCGGCAACGATGTAGCCTACAACCCCGTTGTTCTGTCCTACGCCGTGATCGAAATGGACAAAGCCCATCTGTTTGTGAATCCCGTCTGCATCAGCGATGAGATCCGTGCCGAGCTGGAAAAAGTGGGCACCCTGTTCCACCCCTACAACGATGTGGTCGGCTTTGTAAAAGGTCTGTCTGCCGAAGAGACCGTTCTGCTGGATCCCCGTAAGGTCAGCTACGAGATCTACTCTTCTGTTGCCGGCAAAAAGGTTGAGAAAACCAATCCCACCCAGCTTTCCAAAGCGATCAAGAATCCCGTGGAGCTGGACAACATCCGCAAAGCCCATATCAAGGACGGCGTGGCCTTTACCAAATTCATGTACTGGCTCAAGACCAATGTGGGCAAAATCGAGATGACCGAGATCTCCGCTTCCGACTATCTGGAGGAGCGCAGAAAAGAGCAGGAAGGCTTTATCGAGCTGAGCTTCAACACCATCTCCGCTTACAAAGCCAATGCTGCCATGATGCACTATTCCGCCAATGAAACCTCCAACGCGGTCCTCGAGCCCGAGGGTATGCTGCTGGTAGACTCCGGCGGTCAGTATTTTGAGGGAACCACCGACATCACCCGTACCATGCTGCTCGGACCCATCACCGATGAGCAGAAGCTGCATTTTACCACCGTTCTGCGCTCGATGCTCAATCTGCAGAACGCAAGATTCCTGCACGGCTGCATCGGTCAGAACCTGGATATTCTGGCCCGCGGACCCATCTGGGATCTGGATCTGGACTATAAGTGCGGCACCGGTCACGGCATCGGCTACCTGCTGAACGTACACGAGGCGCCCAACGGCTTCAGATGGAAGATCGTTCCCGAGCGGGTGGACAACGGTGTGCTGGAAGAGGGTATGGTCACTACCGACGAGCCCGGTATCTACATCGAAGGCAGCCACGGCATCCGTACCGAAAACGAGCTGATCTGCCGCAAAGGTGTAAAGAACGGCGACGGTCAGTTTATGTACTTCGAGCCGGTCACCTATGCGCCCATCGACCTCGACGGCGTGATCCCCGAGCTTTTGACCGAGAAAGAGCGCCGCTCGCTCAACGACTATCATGCGATGGTATACGGAAAACTGTTCCCGTATCTTACCGATGACGAGCGCGAATGGCTGAAAGAATACACCCGTTCTATTTAAACAATTACCGAAAGACCCCGGCTTGACCGGGGTCTTTTTTTGCAAAAACAGTATTGACTTTTCCCTTGCAAAGTGCTAAAATAAGGCAAATCAAATACCAAACCGTTGATGCGGAGATAACGGCGATGATGCCTTTCCAGAGAGCCCGGGCAGCTGCGAACGGGTAAGAAACAAGTCGTCAAATGGACCGCGGAGGGTGCAGTCAAAGGGGAAGGTTCTCTGAGTATTCTGCAACGTGATGGCATACGTTAGTTGCCGGGGATATGCAGGTATCCTGCCAAAGGGCACGGGTCAAACCGTGAAATCAAGGTGGCACCGCGGATAAGATTTATTCGTCCTTGACAGAAACGAAAATTCTGTCAAGGGCGTTTTCTTTTTGGGCGCTTTGGCAGACGACCAAAGAACGGAGGACTATTTTATGAAAATGAACGGCATCGATTTCGACACTTACTTCAAAAACTATCCGGATAAAGACGGCTTTTTCGGAAAATACGGCGGCTGCTACATCTCGGATGAGCTGAAAAATGCCATGGCGGAGATCACCGAGGCGTACTACACCATCGCAAAATCCCGTAAATTTATCGACGAGCTGCGCCGCATCCGCAAAGAGTTCCAGGGCAGACCCACCCCCATCTCCCATCTGGAGAGACTGTCCAACTCCATCGGCAACGTACAGCTGTATGTCAAACGTGAGGACCTGAACCACACCGGCGCCCACAAGCTCAACCACTGCATGGGCGAGGCGCTGCTGGCAAAATATATGGGCAAGAAAAAGATCATCGCCGAGACCGGTGCCGGTCAGCACGGTGTAGCACTGGCGACCGCCGCTGCTTACTTCGGTCTGGAATGCGACATCTACATGGGTTCGGTGGATATTAAAAAGCAGGCGCCCAACGTAGCGAGAATGAAGATCCTCGGCGCAACCGTCGTAGAGGTCACCCACGGTCTGGCAACCTTGAAAGAAGCGGTGGATGCTGCTTTCGAGG
>JAFQTW010000068.1 GCA_017408855.1 Oscillospiraceae bacterium
ATGGAAAGGACCTCTTTTATCGTAAATTTTAGCAGTCTAAATAGGCGAGTGCTAAAATTATGATAGCATTTTCTTCCGAAAAAGCAAGGGATAAATTGTGAACAAGGGGTAAATTTCAAAAAAACGGCAGAAAAAAAGCACCGGTCCGCTGACCGGTGCTTTTTGTTATTTTCCGTACTTGTCCAGATATTCCTCCAGACAAAGACCCTCTTCCATGATGATCTTTGCGTGGTTGCTGCCCACATAGCGGTAGTGCCACGGCTCATAGCTGATGCCGGTTTTTTCCACCTTGTCTTTGGGGAAGCGCAGGATAAATCCGTATTCGGCGCAGTGTTTCTGCAGCCATGCGAACTTGTCGGTGTTTTCGAAGGATTCTTCCAGCGAGCAAAGGTCCGCTGCCAGACCGAGAGAGTGTTCCGATGTGCCGGGGACAGCGACCCACTGTCCGGCCTGCTCCTTGGCTTCGTCCTCGGAATAGCCGTAGCTTTCGTACTCGGCTACTTTCTGTTCGTACAGCTCCACCTGACGCTCGTAGGTGCGGTAAGCGGAGATGACCCACAGGGAGATGCCGTCGTCCCAGGCAGCGGCCTGCATATCATGCCATGCCTGTGCCGCAGTCACCTCGAGACGGTAGCCGTCGCCGATGTCGGTCACTTCGGGAACAAAGCCTTCGGGCATTTTGACCCAGGGGTTGACCAGCATGGGCATTTCGGATTCGTAGTAAGGATCGTCCGGGTCCGCCGGTTTGGAAGAAGCCTGCGAGGACACACTCTGGGAAGAGCTGTCCGGAGCGGAGCTGTCCGGAGCGGAGCTTTCCGGAGCGGAGGATTCTTCTTCGGAGGAAGAGGCCTCTTCCTGCGAGGAGCTTTCTTCCGGCGAAGAGCTGCCGGAAGCTTCGTCCTTCGAGGAGGAGGAAGGTTTTTTCTGCTCGGAGGAGACCGAGGAAGAAACGGCAAAGCTTTCGCTGTCGACGGGCTTGTCTTTGGTGACCAGACGGGCCACGCCAAAAAGGATCAGAGCCACAAGGGCCAGCAGAATAATGATCAGAATGGTTCCCGCGATGCGGCGGTTTCGCCGGATGCGGCGATAGGACTGTCGGTTGATGCGGGGATTATGTTTCGCCATGATTTTCGCCTTTCTGCGGCAGTGCCGCGGTTCATCCCTCTCATTGTACGCCCGGAAAAAGGAAAAAACAAGATGCAGCGGATTTTTCCAAAAAGGAGATTTGTGACAATCGGAGAAAAATAGGAGAAATGTTCTCCACCGGCGGAAGAATATCCGCATTGACGGGACAGTTGGGATTTGCTATCATAAATTTAACGGCTTTTGCCAATTTTTCTGACAGAAAGGGACGTTGTTCATGGATAAAGTAGAACGCAGAATTCTAGAGATCATCGATGCCCATGCCGAAGAGATCAAAGCTTTCGGACGGGATATTTTTGCCCACGCGGAACTGGGCTACAAAGAATTCCGCACCGCCGAAAAATTTACCGAAGCGGTGAAAAAACTGGGTCTGGATCCCAAAACCGGCGTGGCTGTCACCGGCGTTACCGCCGAGCTGGAAGGCACGAGAGACAAAAAGGTCCGTGTTTCGGTCATGGGCGAGCTGGATGCGCTGCCCATCCCCAACGCCAGCCACTCCAATCCCGAGACCGGCGCTGCCCACTGCTGCGGACATCACGCACAGCTGACCGGCGTTCTGGGCGCTGCCATCGCCCTGTGTGATCCCGAGGTTAAAGCCGAGCTGGACGGCATCCCCGTGTTCATGGCGGTTCCCGCAGAGGAATGTGTGGATCTGGAGTTCAAAGAGAAGCTGGCCGAAGAGGGCAAGATCCGCTACTTCGGCGGCAAATGTGAGTTTATCCGTGTCGGCGCTATGGACGGCATCGATCTGGTGGTCGGTCATCATTCTTCCACCGGCGACTGGGAGGCCGGTCTTGCCAACAGCCCCTCCACCGGCTTTGTCAGCAAAACGGTCAAATATAAGGGCAAATCCTCTCATGCGGCAGGCGCGCCCCACAAAGGCGTGGATGCTTTAAACGCGGCGGCTCTGGGCATGCACGCGCTGGAGCTGCAGCGAGAGTCCTTCCGGGATGAGGACACCGTTCGTGTTCACGGCATGATGAGCCGCGGCGGTGATGCGGTCAACGTGATCGCTGACGATGTGGCGCTGCAGTATCTGGTCCGTGCCGCCAACATCCCTGCCATCAAGGATGCCAACTATAAAGTAAACCGCGCGATGCAGGCGGGCGCCATCGGCACCGGCGCCGGCGTGGAGATCTCTACCGCGCCCGGCTATCTGCCCACCGTTCCGCTGCATGATACCGAGATGCTGGAAAACGCCATCGACGACGTTCTGGAAGCGGTCGGCGGCAGAAGAAACCCCAACGACCACGATATGTCGGTCGGCGGCGGCTCCACCGACTACGGCGACATTTCCTATGTCTATCCGCTGCTGCAGTTTAATACCGGCGGCATGAGCGGCACCGGTCACAACCCCAACTACGACGTTTGCTGCGAGGATACCGCTTATCTGACCACCGCCAAGCTGTTCGCGGTCATCACCTACCGCCTGCTGAAAGACGGCGCAAAAGAGGCCATCAAGATCCGTGATACCTTTAAGCCCAAGATGACCAAGGAAGAGTATCTGGAATACATGGAGTCCATGATCGAAAAAATCGTGGTGGAAATGAAAGAACCGCCCAAAATGGAGAAAGCATAATGAGTAAGGAAAAACGTTTTGTCACCGTACACCGTGAAGGCGGCGGCTTTGGAGCGCAGATCGAAGTGCTGATGGATACCCAGACCGGCGTACAGTATCTGTACCGCTCGTCCGGTTACAGCGGCGGCATGACCGTTCTGGTGGACCGGGACGGCAAACCGCTGATCGGATCGGTGTACGATCCGGAGAAATAGGAGGCAGCTATGCGTCTTGAGAGAATCAGCTGGAAAAAAGCTGAAGCGTATTTTAAAACCCACGATATCGCCGTCATCCCGGTGGGAAGCATCGAAAACCACGGCTCGCATCTGGCGCTGGGCACCGATTTTCTGGTGCCCTCCAGGATCGCCGAGCAGATCGACCGGGAAAGTGACGTGCTGATCCTGCCTGCCGTGCCCTACGGTGTGGCGGACAGTCACATGGGCTTTGCGGGGACCATTTCGCTGGGCTACGACGGACTTTTGCTGGTGATGCGCCGCATCTGTCAGCAGCTGTACGGCTACGGCGTGCGCCGCTTTGTGTTCCTCAACGGGCATGGCGGCAACGACGGCGTTCTGCAGGAAGTGGGCGTCGAATTAAACGGAAAAGGCGCCATTTCCGCCATCGTCAACTGGTGGCAGCTGGCGGGAGAGCTGGATCCTGCCTGGAAGGGCGGTCACGGCGGCGGAGAAGAGACCGCGGCTATGATGGCCATCGACACCGATCTTGTACATATGGAGGATTACCTGCCTCTCGAGCCGCAGGATCTTTCGGATACCCTCATCTGCAACGGTATGGTAGGCGTCAAGCTGGACGGCATCCCTGTGACCATTCCCCGGCTGTTCAAACACCGCTCTCCCGGCGGCTGGTTCGGGCCGGACGATCCCCGGGACGCGACGGTCGAGTGGGGCGAAGCGATGCTTTCCGCTTGCGGCGACTTTATTGTAAAATTCATCGAGGAATTCAAAAAGGCCCGTCTGCCTGAGGTGCTGCTTTGATGGCGTGGACGGTCCGGCGCCTGTTCCCGGCGGATGCGGCAGCGTTTGAAAAGGACTTTGGATTTTTCGAAGCGGCGTTTTTGTCCCATCCGGGCGCGGTGGCTTTCGGCGCTTTCGCAGGGGAAACGGCCGTCGGGCTGGGCTGGGGCTTTGTCCTGCCGAGACCGGACGGGGAGCGGATGTTCTTTCTTTACTCCCTGGATGTGCTGTCCGCCTGGCGAAACCGGGGGATCGGCACGGCCATTGTGAAAGAGCTGTGCGGATTTGCCGAAGAATCGGGCTGCCGCAAAGTCTTTCTGCTGACCGAAGAAAGCAATCCTGCCGCCTGCCGTGTCTATGAAAAGGCCGGCCTCTCGGCGAAACATCCCGACGACAGGCTGTATGAACGGCGGCTTAACGGGAAAAAGTAACACTTGCGGGGATGAAAAGACAGGCAAATCCGGCTTTTTGCCGAAATGCCGGCCAAAAAGGAAAAAGTGCTTGCGCCGCGGACAAAAGAGTGCTACAATAAGTATCGTAATAAGGATGGATGATGAAAGAGTGGGTTGTTTCTTCCCGCTCTTTCGTTCATGTTAGGGAATTTTTCATCCTTAGAAAAGTATGCGCAACAGCGAAAAACCTGCCGGCGGGGAACCAAAAATGCCGGAGAAAGGCAGAGAGATATGGCAACGGGAAAGAAAAATACCGTCGGCATCGTGACCGATCTGGTAAAGCCCATCACCGACCGCATGGGTCTTACTTTGTGGGATGTGCGCTTTGAAAAAGAAGGCTCCATCTGGTTCCTGCGTGTTTTTATCGACAAGGAAGAGGGCGTGGACATCACCGACTGCGAGAACGTCAGCCGTGAGCTGAGCCCCATTCTGGATGAAGTGGATCCCATCGTGCAAAGCTATACGCTGGAAGTTTCCTCTCCCGGGATCGGAAGAGATCTGCGAAAGAAGGAACACTTCGAGGCGTTTCTCGGCGCGGACATTCATGTACGTCTGATCCGTCCGGTGGAGGGCGAGCGGGACTTTGTGGGAACGCTGACCGCTTTCGAGGAGGATGCGGTGACCCTTTTGCTGGATGAAGATCTGGAAATGACCGTTCTGATGAATGAAACTTCGTTTGTACGCTTATATGAAGAAATAGATATGGGAGGACTCAAGTAATGAACACCGAATTTTTCGAGGCACTGGCTCTTTTGGAAAAAGAAAAGGGCATCCCTGCCGAGTACCTGCTGGAAAAGATCAAAGCAGCCATCGCCATCGCCGTAAAGCGTGACTTCGGCGGCAGCGAAAACGGCGTTGTGGAGATCGATCCCGAGACCGGCAAATTCGAAGTGGCGATCCGCAAAGAGGTAGTGGAAGAGGTGGAGAACCCCAACACTGAGATCCTTTTGCAGGAAGCTTACAAGTACAATAAAAAAGCCGAGGTCGGTTCTGTGGTGGATATCCCCCTGCAGACCAAACAGTTCGGACGTATCGCCGCACAGGCTGCCAAACACGTGATCCGTCAGGGCATCCGTGAGGCAGAGCGCGGTCAGATGATGCAGGAATTCCAGAGCCGTGAGCATGAGATCATCACCGCGAAGGTGCTGCGCACCGATCCCACCCGCGGTTCCGTTACGCTGGAGATCGGAAAATCCGAAGCGATGCTCACCCGTGCCGAGCAGGTTCCCGGCGAGGAGCTGCAGGCAGGCGATCATGTAAAAGTTTATGTGGTCGAGGTAGCCGCCACCGAGCGCGGACCGAGAGTCATGCTGTCCAGAACCCATCCCGGTCTTGTCAAGAGACTGTTCGAGATGGAGGTCCCCGAGCTGTATGACGGTACCGTTGAGCTCAAGGCCATCTCCCGTGAGGCCGGCTCCCGTACCAAGATCGCCGTTTACTCCAAAGATCCCAACGTTGACGCAGTCGGCGCCTGCATCGGCCCGAAGGGCTCGCGTGTTGCCAAGATCGTGGATGAGCTGGGCGGCGAAAAGATCGACGTGGTCAAATACTCCGAAGATCCTGCCGAGTTCGTGGCAGCTGCGCTGTCTCCCTCTCAGGTGGTTTCCGTTGAGGTGGCAGAGGACGGTTCCCGTGCCTGTGTGGTCCGTGTTCCCGACAATCAGCTGAGCCTTGCCATCGGCAACAAAGGTCAGAACGCCCGTCTGGCAGCGAAGCTGACCGGCTGGAAGATCGACATCAAACCGGAAAGCGGTTTTTACGGGGAAGAATAAGATACCGATTTTTGGGGAAAGGAGCGAAGGAAGATGCAACCGAGAAAAATTCCCATGCGCATGTGCACCGGCTGCGGCGAGATGAAGCCGAAGCGGGAGATGGTGCGGGTGGTAAAAAGTCCGGAAGGTGAGATCAGCTTGGATCTGACCGGGAAAAAGGCCGGACGCGGCGCGTATGTCTGCCGCTGTCTGGACTGTCTGCAGAAGGCGAGAAAAGCCCGCCGGCTGGAAAAAGCTTTTTCCTGCCGCATCCCCGATGAGGTTTACGATAAAATGGAGGAGGAGTTGCAGGACAGTGAATAAGCTGGCATCCATGCTGTCTTTGAGCAAAAAAGCGGGGAAATTGGTCCTTGGCTTTGATGTGGTGAAAGAAGCGCTGGAGAAGAAAACCGCCGGGCTGGTACTGCTTGCAAAAGATCTGTCCCCAAAGTCCCGGAAAGAGATGGTGCTGGTTTGCGAGAAAAACGGCGCCCGCTACAAAGATCTGCCCTTGACCATGGACGAAGTCTGGTTCGTGGCAGGCAAGCGGGCCGGGATCATCGCAGTGGCCGACGAGGGTCTTGCGAATAAACTGGCACAGCTGACCGATGATGCTATCAAGGAGGAATCTCAATTATGATGATAAAATACCGTGTGCACGAAGTGGCAAAAGATCTGAACGTTCCCTCGAAGGACGTGATCGAGCTTTTGGGCAAACACTTCGACACCCCCAAAAAGCATATGACCGCCCTCACCGAAGAGGAGCTGAATGTAGTCTTTGAGCATTTTACCCAGAAAGCACAGGTAGAGAACTTTGACCGTTACTTTGCCTCTGCCAATAAAGAAGCGCCCAAAGCGAAGGAGCCTGTGAAAAAACAGGAGGCTCCCGCCGAGAAAAAGGCCGCTCCCGCGCAGGAGATAAAACCGCAGAACGAAAAGCCCCAGAAGCCTGCTCCCGCACAGCAGAAACCGGCACAGCCCGCCGCTCCTTCCGAGCGCAGCAGCACCGGTACCCGCGGCAGCCACGTGGATATGCGTTCTTCCCAGGTCAACCTGGATAAATACAACGAAAAATACGACAACATCGCAACTTCCAGCATGGGCAACCGGGATACCGGCGCCAAAAAGCAGAAGTTGACCCAGAAGTCCGCACAGCGCGGCAAACCCCAGTTCAGCCGCAAGGACAAAGAGGCACAGAAGATGCGCCGTCTGGAGATGGAGCGTCAGCGCCGCCAGAAGCTGGAGATCACCATTCCCGATGAGATCCAGGTCGGCGAGCTGGCAGCGAGACTGAAAGTTACCGCTGCCGAGGTCATCAAGCGTTTGATGATGCTGGGCGTTATGGCTTCGGTCACCGAGGTTATCGACTACGATACCGCTGCCATGGTCGCCATGGAGATCGGTGCGAAGGTCGAGAAAGAGGTCGTTCTCACCATCGAGGACCGTCTGATCGACGACAGCGAGGACAGCGATGAGAATCTGCAGGAGAGAAGCCCCGTCGTTGTTGTTATGGGTCACGTTGACCACGGTAAAACCAGCCTGCTGGATGCCATCCGTCACGCCAACGTTACTTCTACCGAGGCCGGCGGCATCACCCAGCACATCGGTGCGTACCGCGTTATGGTAAACGACCGCCCCATCACCTTCCTGGATACCCCCGGACATGAGGCGTTCACCTCCATGCGTGCCCGCGGCGCGCAGGTCACCGACATTGCCATTCTGGTGGTCGCTGCCGACGACGGTATCATGCCCCAGACTGTAGAGGCCATCAACCATGCCAAAGCGGCAGGCGTTTCCATCATCGTGGCCATCAACAAAATGGATAAAGATACCGCCAATCCCGAGCGCGTAAAACAGGAACTGACCGAGTACGAGCTGGTTCCCGAGGAGTGGGGCGGCGACATCATCTGCGTTCCCGTTTCCGCCATCACCAAAATGGGCATCGACACCCTGCTGGAAATGGTCCAGCTGGTAGCGGACATGAAGGAGCTCAAAGCCAACCCCGACCGTCTGGCAAAAGGTACCGTCATCGAGGCGAAGCTGGATAAAGGCCGCGGCCCCGTTGCCACCGTACTGGTGCAGAACGGTACCCTCAGAACCGGCGACATCATCATCGCCGGCACCTCTGTCGGCCGTGTCCGTGTCATGCTGGATGACCGCGGCAACCATGTTCCCGAGGCAGGTCCCTCTGTTCCCGTTGAGATCACCGGTCTGGCCGAGGTCCCCTCTGCCGGCGATATCTTCAACGCTGTTGAGGATGAGCGTCTGGCCCGTGAACTGGTGGAACAGCGCCGTCACGAGCAGAAGGAAGAGGCCTTTAAATCTTACCAGAAAGTTACTTTGGATAACCTGTTCTCTCAGATCGCGCAGGGCGAGATGAAAGAGCTGCCCATCATTGTAAAAGCCGACGTTATGGGCTCTGTCGAGGCGGTCCGTCAGTCTCTGGAGAAGATCTCCAACGAAGAGGTACGTGTCCGTGTCATCCACGGCGCAGTCGGCGCGGTCAACGAATCCGACGTTATGCTGGCTGAGGCTTCCAACGCCATCATCGTAGGCTTCAACGTACGTCCCGACCCCGTTGCGAAAGAGAACGCCGAGAATGCCGGCGTTGAGATGAGAATGTACCGCATCATCTACGATGCCATCGAAGACGTTACCGCCGCGATGAAAGGTATGCTGGCTCCCAAATATAAAGATGTTGAGCTGGGTCGTGCCGAGATCCGTCAGGTTTACAAGATCACCGGTGTCGGCACCGTTGCAGGCTGCTACGTGCTGGAAGGCAAGCTGGCCAGAAACGCCAACATCCGTGTTGTCCGTCAGGGCATCATCATCGCCGATGACAAGATGAGCTCGCTCAAGCGTTTCAAAGACGACGTGCGCGAGGTTGCCACCGGCTACGAGTGCGGTGTTACCATGGAGAAATTCAACGATATCAAAGAGGGCGATATCCTCGAAGCTTACATCGTTGAGGAATACCGCGAGGACTAAGAGATCACACGCAGGAGGGTTACGGCGAACCGTGACCCTTTTTGCACAGATAGAAGGAGGCTTTTATGGCTAGCTTTCGTATGGACCGCACCAGCGAAGATGTGAAAAGAGAGCTGACCGACATCATGCGTTCCGTTAAGGACCCGAGAGTCAACGGTCTTTTGACCATTTTGAAGATCGATCTGAGCCGAGACCTTTCCACCTGCAAAGTGTACATCAGCTCGCTGGAAGGAATGGAAAAGGCGAAATCCGCCGTTGTGGGCTTAAACTCCGCCGCGGGCTACGTCCGCCGGGAGCTGGGCATGCGCATCAAACTGCGCCGTTCGCCCCAGATCCAGTTTATTGCCGATGACTCCATCGAGCACAGCGCCCACATCAACAAAATGATCCACGATCTGAACCGATAACCCCTTTTTACGGAAGGATGATACCATGACCCTGCAGGAGACCTGCAATTATCTGAAAGAACAGGATAACATTCTGATCCTGTGCCATCAAAGCCCCGACGGGGACACCCTCGGCTGCGGCTTTGGACTTTACTACGCCCTGACCGCTCTGGGCAAAAAAGCACAGGTGGTCTGCTCCGACCCCATCCCGCCTCAGTTTGGCTATCTTCTACCCGAAGAGATGCCCGAGATCACACCGGACTGTGTGGTGGCGGTGGATGTGGCGGACACCCAGCTGCTGGGCAAAAATCTGGCGCAGTGGGCAGACAAGGTGGATCTTTGCATCGATCATCACTCTTCCAATCGGATGTACGCCAAAAGAACGCTGCTTCGGGGTGCCGATGCGGCGGCCTGCCAGATCATGATCGAGGTCATCGAAGGGCTGGGCGTTAAACCGGACAAAAAGATCGCCAACTGCATCTATACCGGACTTTGTACCGATACCGGCTGCTTTCAGTATTCCAACGTGACCGCTCACACCATGCGGGTGGCGGCGGACATGATGGATCTTGGCGCCGATGCCCACTGGATCAACTGGAAAATGTTCGGCACCAAATCCCGCGCCCGCATCGCCATGGAGCGGGAGGTGCTGGATTCTCTCGTATACGCCGCCGGCGGCAAGATCGCCGTCATCGCGGTGACCGCCGAGATGCTGGCAAGGACCGGCGCGGTAGAATCGGAGCTGGACGGTCTTTCCTCCATCCCCCGTGAGATCGAGGGGGTCGAGGTGGGGGTCACCCTGCGGGAAAAGACCGGCGGCTACAAGATCTCGCTGCGGACCGGCGAGAACATCGACGCTTCCAAAGTCTGCGCCGTATTCGGCGGCGGCGGTCATGCCCGTGCTGCCGGATGCTTTATCGCCGACAGTCTGGAAGAAAGCCGCGCAAAGATCATCGAAGCGGCAAAAAAAGCCTGTGAGGAGGCGGGAGTTTGAACGAAAACCCCATCCTGACCGAAAAAGAAAACACCCCGCAGGAGCTTTGCGGCATCCTGCTCATCGATAAACCGGAGGGCTTTACCTCCTTCGACGTAGTGGCAAAGGTCCGCGGCATCGCCCGTACCCGCAAGGTGGGGCACGGCGGAACCCTCGACCCTATGGCCACCGGCGTTCTGCCGCTGTTTTTGGGTTCTGCCACCAAAGCCTGCGACATCCTGCCCGACCAGACCAAAGCTTACGAGGCGACCTTTCGTCTGGGCGAGACCACCGATACCCAGGACCGCACCGGAACGGTGCTGACCGCATCGCCGGTCCACAGCACCCGTGCCGATGTGGAAAAGGCGCTGGAAGCCTTTCGCGGCGACATCCTGCAGGTGCCGCCCATGTATTCGGCCATCTGGGTGCAGGGAAGAAGGCTCTACGACCTGGCGAGAGAGGGCATCGAAGTGGAGCGGGAGCCGAGACCGGTCACCATCCACGAGCTTCGTCTGCTTTCGGCGGATGAAGAAAACCATATTTACAAGATCTATGTGTCCTGTTCCAAGGGCACCTATGTACGCACCATCTGCCATGATGTGGGGCAGGCGCTGGGCTGCGGCGCGGTGATGACCGAGCTGCGGCGGGTCGTCTCTTCCGGCTACCGGGCAGAGGATGCCATCACCATCGAGCAGGCGCAGGAGCTGATGGACGAGGGCAGACTGGCAGAAAAAGTCCTACCCACCGAAACGGCCTTTGCCCTGTACGAAAGCCTGCAGCTCAACAGCAAAAACGCACGGCTGTTCCGAAACGGCGTGCGCTTGTCCGCCGAAAAGGTCGGCTGCGTTGGCATGAAGGGCGACTTTTGCGTGCGGGGACCGAGAGGGATTTTTCTCGGCCTTGGCTACGAAGAAAAGGGCGAGCTGCGGATGCGAAAGCTGTTCGTCCGCTGACAAAAGGAAAGGAGGGAGCGATATGAAAACATCTGCCGCGCTGGGCTTTTTCGACGGCGTCCATCTGGGACACCGCCGGGTCATCGAAACAGCGGTGCAGCTGGCAGGGGACTGTCTGGACCCTGCGGTGTTTACCTTTACCATGCGGGCAAAACGTCCCGCCGGGAAAAAAGACGCCGGACTTCTGACCGCTCCCGAAGAAAAGATCCGTCTGCTGCGGCAAATGGGGATCGAGCGGGTATACTGCCCCGACTTTTCTCAGTTCCACGACTTTTCCGGCGAGGAATTCGTCCAAAAGATCCTGATCGAAGCGCTGGATGCGGCGGTGGTCGTCTGCGGCGAGGATTTTCGCTTTGGCAAAGGCGCCGCCTGCGGCAAAGACGATCTGCAGCGGCTGTGCGAAGAAAAGGGCATCCGCTGTGTGGTTTTGAAAGAAGTGACCGACCACGGGCAAAAGATCAGCTCCACCCGTGTGCGGCAGGCGCTGCTTGCCGGTGATATGGAAGAGGCGGCGCATCTTTTGGGGCGGCACTACACCGTTTCCTACCCCGTTCAAAAGGGCAAACAGCTGGGCAGAAAGATGCACTTTCCCACCATCAACCAGCCCTTCCACGACGATGTTCTGGTCCCCCGCTACGGCGTGTACGCGGCGGTGGCGCAGATCGGGGAAACGAGCTATCCCGCCGTCTGCAATATCGGGCTGCGCCCCACGGTGGAAGAGGACGAAACGCCCCGGGCGGAAACCTACATCATGGATTTTTCCGGTGACCTGTACGGGCAGAACGTGCCGGTGCGGCTGCTTTCCTTTCTGCGGGAGGAGCAGATCTTCTCTTCGGTGGAAGTTCTGCAGGAGCAGATCGGAAAAGACGCGGAAAAAGCCCGAAAAATCGCAAAAAAAGCTTTACAACCCGGCTGTGCCGTGGTATAATTCATAGGCTAATGTGCGGTACCTTGGCCTGAGGGGAACGCCCCAATGGGGATTTTCACAGCCTTTCGCTAAGATATCCGCAAATAATTTAAAAAGGTGGAATTAAAATGCTGCTGAAAGAAGAAAAAACCGCTATTATCGAAGCGAACAAACTGCATGAGACCGACACCGGTTCTCCCGAGGTACAGATCGCCGTTCTGACCAAAAGAATCAGCGACCTGACCGAGCACCTGAAAGTGCACAAAAAAGACCATCACTCCCGCCGCGGTCTGCTGAAAATGGTAGGTCACAGACGTAACCTGCTCAACTACCTGCAGAAAAACGACATCGAGCGTTACCGTGCGATCGTTGCAAAACTGGGTCTGAGAAAGTAGTTTTTATGCCGGAGGGCAGACGGGAATACCGTCTGCCCTTCAAGTGCATATGAAGCAAGATGAATCAGGCGGGCGTAAGACGGTTTTTTAGCGGTAAATCGACGGTCCGAAAGGATCGGACCGCGGATTTATTGCTAAATCCATCGGACGCCTGCCGCAAAAGAAACGGAGGCTATCCTTATGTTCGAAAACTATCGCGTATTCAAAACCGAACTGGCCGGCAAACCCATTTCTTTCGAAGTAGGAAAAATGTGCGGCCTGTCCAACGGCTCCTGCATGGTCCGCTACGGCGAGACCAGCGTACTGTGCAACGTCACCGCTTCGCAGAAGCCCCGTGACGGCATCGATTTCTTCCCTCTGTCCGTTGACTTTGAGGAGAAACTGTATGCAGTAGGCAAGATCCCCGGCTCCTTCCTGAAAAGAGAGGGTCGTCCCACCGAGAAAGCGATCCTCGCTTCCCGTATGGTCGACCGTCCCATCCGTCCCCTGTTCCCCAAAGACATGAGAAACGACGTTTCTGTCGTTATGACCGTTATGTCCGTTGATCCCGACTGCCAGCCCGAGGTTGCCGGCATGATCGGTACTTCCTTCGCGATCGCCATCTCCGATATTCCGTGGAACGGTCCGGTAGCAGGCGTAAACGTTGGTCTGGTCGACGGCGAGATCGTGATCTGCCCCGACGAGAAACAGCGTGAGAAATCCGACATGGTCGTTACCGTTGTCAGCTCCGCCGAGAAGATCGTTATGATCGAGGCAGGCGCCAACGAGGTAGACGATGACACCATGCTCGAGGCGATCCTGAAAGCGCACGAGGAGAACCAGAAAATGGTTTCCTTCATCGCTGAAGTACAGAAAGAGATCGGTAAAGAGAAATTCACCTTCGAGTCTCAGGAAGTGGACCACGACCTGTTCGAGGCAGTAAAAGAGTTCGCCATCGACCGCGTAAAATATGCGCTGGACACCGATGACAAAGTAGAGCGCGAGGCTCGTCTGGCTCCCATCGTTGCCGACATCCACGAGAAATTCGAAGAGTCCCATCCCGAGCTGGCTTATCAGCTGGATGAGATCATCTACAAACTGCAGAAATTCATCGTACGCCGCTGGCTGCTGGATGAGGGCAAACGTGTTGACGGCCGTCAGCTCAACGAAATGCGTCCTCTGGCTGCCGAGGTCGGTTTGCTGCCCCGTGTACACGGCTCCGGTATGTTCACCCGCGGTCAGACCCAGGTCCTGACCATCGCGACTCTGGGCTCCATGAGAGAGGCTCAGCTGCTGGACGGCATCGACAACGAAGAGACCCGCCGTTACATGCATCACTACAACTTCCCCTCCTACTCGGTAGGAGAGA
>JAFQTW010000069.1 GCA_017408855.1 Oscillospiraceae bacterium
CGGGGACTTTCTGCCCTACACCCTTTGTCTGACAGCGACGGTAGCCATTCAGTTTTATCTGGGATACATGATCGCTGTTTTTCTGGTGCTGGCAGTGTTTTTGCGCCTTGTCTGGGAAACGCCCCTTCGTCTGCGGGGGGACCGGGCGCTCAAGGCGGCGATGGGGTCTTTTCTGTCGGCGATGCTGTCGGCGGTCTGCTGGCTGCCCAGTCTTTTGCAGGTGCTTTCTTCTGCCCGGGGCGGCTCTCTGACCGACAGCCTTTCGGACGGTGCCTTCTTTACCCCCTTTCCCACCGTGGGGATGCTGCTTCTTTGCACCGCGGGGCTTCTTCCTGCCTTTGTGCTGGCTTTGACCGACCGGATGCGGGATGGGGGAGACCCCGGGCAAAAAACGCTTCTGACGCTGTTTTCGCTGCTTCTGGCGGCAACGGTCATCGAGCCGGTCAATAAGATGTGGCATACGGGAAGCTATCAGGCGTTCCCCGGCCGCTACGGGTTTATACTGGTTTTTCTGGGGCTGTACCTGACCGCATCCCTTCTGCAGCGGCGGCGGGGAAAGGAGCGGGTCTTTGCCCGACAAGGACCGGTCCTGCCCCTTTTGCTTTGCGGTCTTTTCGCCCTTTTGCCGGTTTTGGCCCTTTGGCTGTGGAAAACAAAATCCGGCGCGCTGACCGCCTACGTCCGCTCGCTATGGAGCGACGGCGAAGCGCTCAAAGCCTTTCTGCTCTTTTTCCTGCCGGCGGCGGGACTGTTTTCGCTGGTCCTTTGCCTGTACCGTGCCGGACGCCTTTCCCGGCGGGTCATGGCGGTCTGCATGAGCATTCTGGTTTTGACCGAGAGCTTTTTTTACGCCAACTGCTTTATCGTCTCCCGCTCCGACTACACCCATCGGGCGGTGATGGCGATGGAGGACCTGATCGGGGACGACAGCTTTTACCGGGTGAAAAATCAGGCGAAAAACTACGATGTCAACCTCACCGGCGCCGCGGGGATGAATACCCTTAACCACTATACCTCGCTGACGAGAACAACCACCATGCAGTCGCTGCGGAAAATGGGCTATTCCGGCTACTGGATGGAAGTGAGCTCGGTGGGGGGCGACCTCATCGCCGACCGGCTGACCGGGCAAAAATATACCCTCCTGCTGGCGGAGGAGGCAAAGGACCCTTTGGTGCAAAAGGGTCCCCTCGCCATCTTAGAGGATCCGCTTGCCCTTTCGCCGGGACTAATTTGCGACAGCCGCATCGAGAGCTTTGACGACCGGCTGCGGGAACGTCCCTTTTACAATCAGCAGCTGCTGCAAACGCTTTCCGGCAGCGACTTTTACCCAACCCACCGCCATCTGCCCGAGGTGGAACAGAACCTGACCCTGTCGCAAAACGGCAGCTACACCCAGCTGATCCGCACCGACTCTTCCAAAACCGGGCTGCTGGAGTACACGATCCTGCCGCAGACGGAAAGGAGAAAGGTCTATTTCGACTGCTTTGACTCGGCGGAAAATCACCTGTCCGAGCCTTACTACAAGGCGGCGGCGATCTATGTCAACGGCGCGCTTTTGCGGGAGGAATACCCCACCCAAAAGGACAACGGTCTTTTGTATCTGGGCGAATGTACCGACCAGCCCATGCGGGTGAGCGTTCTGCTGAAAAAGGATCTTTCGGTGCGCAGCTTCGGCGTATTCTCGGTGGCGGTGGAGACCGCCGAAACCATGCTCAGCGGCATTCCCCAAGCCGATCTGACGGTGCGGGGCAGAACGGTCACCGGTTCGGCAGTCGCCGCAGAGGGGCAGGACCGGCTGTTTCTGTCCATCCCCTACGACGAGGGCTGGTCCGCCCGGGTCAACGGAGAAAAGACAAAGCCCCAGCAGGTGCTGGGCGGCTGGATGGCCCTTCCCTTACAGGAAGGGGAAAACGAGATCGCCCTTTCCTACACGCCGCCGGGCTTTTGGGCGGGGCTTTGCCTGACATTGGCGGGAGCGGGGCTTCTTTTCCCGCTGTGGCATTTATTTTCCCTGCGGCGATACCGATCCGCCCTTTTGGAAAAGCTCGCCTTCGGGCTGTTTCTGCCGCTTTTCGCGGCGGTGGTCTCGCTCGTTTATCTCATGCCGGTCCTTTTGTGGATCCTCGTGTAGATCGGATTTGCCGCCTTGAAAAACCGCCGTTTGCATGGTAGACTGATGACAGAACCCGCAACGGAAAGGACGGACGGCAAATGAAGATCAAACAGTTTATCAAAGACATTCCCGCTATGCTGCTGGGAACGCTGATCGCCGCGGTGGCGGTCTACTTTTTCCTCATCCCCAGCGGACTTGCCATTGGCAGCGTTTCCGGCTTTGCCATAGTGCTGAACCGCTTTATCCCGCTGAGTGTTTCCACCCTGACCTTTGTGATCAATCTGATCCTGATCGCGCTGGGACTGGTGTTTTTGGGAAAGGAATTCGGCGGCAAGACCATCTTCTGCACCCTGTCCTTTTCGGTGATGCTCTCTGTCTTTGAGTGGGCGCTGCCCGATCAGCAGTCCCTTACCGGCGAGACCCTGGCGGATATGATCTGCTACATCTTTGTGGTGGGACTGGCGCAGGCCATCATCTTCAACAAAGGCGGATCCACCGGCGGCATGGATATCATCGCCAAGATCCTCAACAAATTTCTGCGGATCGATCTGGGCAAAGCCCTTTCCATCGGCGGTATGGTGATGGCGGGAACGGCGGTGTTCGCCTTCGATCTGAAAACGGTAATCCTCAGCCTGCTGGGTACCTACCTCAACGGCATGGTGGTGGATCATTTTATCTTTGGTCTCAATCCCCGCAAACGGGTCTGCATCCTCTCGCAGAAAGAAGAGGAGATCACCCGCTTTATTCTGGATACGCTTCATTCCGGCGCTTCGATCTACGAGGCCTTCGGCGCCTATACCGGTCAAAAGCAGCGGGAGATCATCACCATCGTGGACAAAAACGAGTACCGTCAGCTGATGGATTATATCGGACGGTGCGACCCGGCGGCGTTTATCACCGTCTACCCGGTCAACGAAGTGCTCTACCGCCCGAAAGTCTGACCGAAAAAGGAGGATCGCCATGTCTGTTATCCGCATGAACCTGCTTTCCAAAAGTCTGGCCCGCCAGACCAACATCACCCTGATCCTGCCCACCATGACCTACGACGAGATGGTAGCGGACACCGAGGTCTACAAGCCCGGCATGAAATATCAGCTGATGTATCTGCTCCACGGCACCCACGGCGACGAGACCGACTATCTGCATTTCACCAGCGTGGTCCGCTATGCCGACGAGCATAAGATCGCCATCGTGATGCCCGCCGGCGCCAACGCCGATTATGCCGACTACCGGCAGGGACCCAAGTATTTCACCTGGATCACCCAGGAGCTGCCCCAGGTGCTGTCCACCCTGTTTCCCATCTCTACCCGAAGAGAGGATACCTTTGTGGCGGGTCTTTCCATGGGCGCCAACGGCGCCATGAAGATCGCCCTGACCTATCCCGAGCGCTTTGCCGCCGCGCTGATGATGTCCGGCGCCGCCCGCTCGGCGGATAACATCGAGGCCTTTGCCAAACGGCGGATGGACTCCAACCCCGCGCTGCCGGACATTTCCGATTTTTACGGCGACCTTGCAAAGTTCGAAGGCTCCGACTTTGATGCCTACGCTTTGGCGAAACGCCATGTGCAGGCGGGCGTCACCCTGCCGAAGATGTTCTTTACCTGCGGCGGCGACGACACCATGGCGCTGCAGCGGTCCAAACAGGCGGCGGACTATCTCAAAAAGCTCGGTGCCGACGTGTTTTTCGAAGAGGTCCCCGGCTATGCCCATGTGTGGGATTTCTGGGACCTGTCCCTTCGAAAAGCCATCGAAAGCTGGCTGCCCATCCGGCACAGCACCATCGACCCCGAATAAAACTTGCAGAATAAAAAGAGGGAAGAATCGGTTTCTTCCCTCTTTTATGATAGAATGACAGCAGGAGGCGAGAGCATGGAATTTTACGAAGTGTTAAAAGCCCGGCATACCGTCCGCCGTTTTACCGGCGAAGCGATAGAAGATGCCGTTTTGCACCGCATTTTACAGGCGGGACTGTCCGCCCCCAGCAACGACCATCTGCGCCAGTGGGAATTTGTCGTGATCCGCGGGGAAGAGAACATCGCCCGGGTGCTGGGCAAGGTGACCGAGCAGGGCAAGATGCAGCAGGAGCTTCTCAAAAGCCGTCCGCTGACCGAAAGCCAGCGTAAAATGTACGACCATGCCGTGCCCAACCAGTATCGCATGCTGTCCGATTCCGGCTGCCTGATCCTGCCCTTTTTCCGCCAGAACGCCGATGTGCTTCATCCGGCGGCGCTGCAGCATCTCAACAGCTTCGCGTCCATCTGGTGCTGTATCGAAAACATCCTGCTGGCCGCCGCTGCCGAAGGGCTGGGCTGCTCGCTGCGCATCCCGGTGGGGGAGGAGTGGCAGTTCGCCGCCAAAGAGGTGGGCGCCCCCGAAGGGTATCTGCTGCCCTGCTATCTGGGGCTGGGTCATCCCGACCCGACCGAGACTTTGCCCCGGCAGCATCCCGTTTCGCTGGAGGAAAAGCTTCATTTGGAACGGTGGTAAAGAGGAAAAAAGCAGAAAAAACGTAAAAAAGCGGCACAGCGTGCCGCTTTTTTCTTATTTATCGATGCGCTCCCTGATTCCATTTTCTGCGGATGTAGACCGCCGCGGTCACCGCAAAGCCAAGGATGCCGAAGAGCATCACCGCCAGAGAAACGGCGCGGTCGTTGCGGTCGCTGGTATCGGGCGACTCTTTTTCCTCATCATCCCCGTCGGGGCGTTCCGGTTCATCCGGCTCCTCCGGCTGGTCGGGAAGGATGGGCGTATCGGGTTTGGAGGACTCTTCCTCCGGAATATAATCGTTGACAAAAAGGATCCGATCGACCGTTTCGCCGTCCGCCGAAAGCGCGACGGAATCGGCGGTCAGCTGCCCTTTTTGATCGTCCGTTACGGTAACAGAAAGGGTGTAGACCGTCTCGTCGAAGCGGATGTTTTCCACCGGCTGGGAACGGTCCTCGCAGACGGTAAAGAGATACTCGCCGGTCTCGCTGATGGACAGAGTGGGGAAGAAGATGTTGCCGTTCTCATCGTTTTTGACCGTGAAAACGGTCTCTCCCCTTTCATCTTTCAAAAGGAAGGAGAATTCCCCGGCTGCTAACTCCCGCCCGTTCAGCTCTTTTTTGCCCGCCAGATCGATCTTGAAGGGCGAAGCCTTGTATCGGTTCGCAAAGCGGATGTCCGCCTCCCGCACCGCATCGGTGATGCAAAGAGCCTCGGCGGAAAGCTTGCCGCCCTGATCGGTGATCCGCACCGTGATGGGGTGGCGGGTGCTGTCGTAAAGAACGCCGCCCAGCGGGGCAGAATCATCCTCTACCGCCAGGAAATAGCGCTCGCCCGCCTCGGTAAAGGTCAGCTCGTCGAAGGTAAAGCTGCCGTCCGCTTCGTTTTTGGCGGTGCGGACGGGGGTCTGCCCCTCGTTCAGAACAAAGTCCGCGCCGGTCTCGTACAGCAGGAAGGTGAACTCCCCGGCCTGAAGCTGCCGACCCTCGAGGGTCTTGCTGCCCGCCAGAGAAACAGAAGCCTGCTCGGGCTGATAGCGGTTGACGAAGGCAAAGTCGATGCTGTCCCGAAGAACGGCGCCTGCGCTGCCGGTGGTCGTCTCTTCGCCGCTCGGCAGAACCACCGCTTCGATGCTGCCGGCGTCGGCCAGAACCTTCACCGAGAAGGAATATTCGCTGCTGTCATACAGGATGCCGTCTTTGCCGGTATCCTTTTCTTTTACCGTGTAGTGGAAAGTGTGTCCCGCATCCTGCGCCGAGAAGGGGATGACGATGGTGGTTTCACCGGCGGCGGAGGTCCCGGCGCTCTCGCTCACCGGCTGACCGTCCTGCCACAGCGCAAAGACATAGCCCGCGGGCGAAGCGGTCTTGCCGTCAGACGTTTCCACCGTCTTTTTGATGCGGACGGTCACCGAAGCATCGGCGTACCGGTTTTGGATGTCCGCTTCGATCCTGCCGCCCGAAACGGTCAGCGCCGAGCTGGCGGACTCGATACCGCCGATCTGCAGCTTGCCGTCCATTTCCGGAGCGGTGAGGGTGATGTCAAAGTAAAAGTCCCGGGGCGAGGCCAGACCGGTCCCGGTCATGCCGCCGGTCTCGCTCAGACGAAATGCCCACACGCCGCTCTTATTGAAGGGGACCCCCTGCAGCGCCGCGGTCAGATCGAACTTGTCAAAGTCCGGATCGGTGGGCTGCCCGTTTTGATCCAGCGCACAGACCACGGTGTCCTCGCCGGCAGTCTGCCAGCCGGATTCACCGGGCGCGCGGAAATACAGCGTAAAGGTAACGGTGTCGCCGTCCTCCCAGTCACGACCCACAAGGGATTTTCGTCCGGTCAGCGAAAGGGCAGAAGGGTCTGCCGCCGCCGGCTGGTAAACGTTCACATAAACCGCCGAAGCCGGCTCGTTTTTCAGGATGGCGATATCCCGGGTGGTCTGATTTTCCGGCTCGGGCTTGACCGCAAAGCCGTCGGTGAGACCCACCTCCCGCAGGGGAAAGCTGCCCTCCGGAAGCCCCGTTACGGTAAGACTGCCGCCGGGCGCCACCTGCAGGGTCACGGTGCCGTTTTGGTCGGCGGTGACGGTGCTGCCGCCGGCAGAGAAACTGCGGTTGGCGTGATCTTTTCCCAGCGCAAGCTCGAAGGTAAAGGCAAGGTCATCGGGCAGGACAAAGTCCTCGCCCAGCGGATGCTCGAGGGTTTTTCGCAGGGTCAGACTGCCCTCGGGCGCAAGACCCGACAGGAAGGTGTTGACCACATCGGAAGTGCGGGCAAAAAGGAACGCGGCCGTCTCGCCCAGACCGGTGCCGAGGAGAATCAGCAGGCAGAGAAACACTGCCGCCGCCCGCAAAAGCACAGGTCGTTTGATGCTGTTTTCCAAAAAACCGCCTCCTTTTCAAGTGGTTTTGCCGCAATAGGCGGGCAAAAAGCACAGCAGGATATGCCCTTTGCCCGCCGTCCGTCCGAAGACGGGCGAGCGGAAAGAATATGGAAGAAAGATGTGATCCATTATTTGATGGTGACAGCAGGGATATTGCCGCCGCGGATGATGCCGTCGGTGTTGTCAACATAGTAGACAGGATCGCCGCCGTTCATGGTGCAGCTGTTAAAGGTGACGGACAGACCGTTGGAGCCGGCCAAAACAACGCGGTTGTTGAACTCACAGTCGTTGAACACGGCGGGGCTGTAAACACGGATGCCGTTATCGGACCAGATGTTGGTAGAAGCAGTATTTTCGAACACGCAGTCATTGAAGGTCACAGTACCGGTCATATCCTTGTTTGCACCGATCTGAATCTTGCCGGACTTGAAGGTGCAGTTATCGAACACCAAATCGCCAAACAGCTCGTCGTAGTGAACGGCAGAATTTTCCGCGCCGGTATCGAAGGTGCAGTTGGTAAAGGTGGCATCGTTGATGTACATATAGTTCATGTTAGCGGTGAAGGTACAGTCAACAAAGTCGATGTTGCGGTCTTTATAATATCTGCCGTTGAAAAAGTTTTCGGTGATCTCCGCGCCATTTACAATGATGTCCTTTTCCCCGGATTCCAGAGCAGCTTTCAGCTCGTCAGCGCTTTTGGTCAGAGTGGGAACCTCCGCCTCGGCTCTGCCGTTAGAACCCCACTGGGTGTTGTAAGCGGCGTAAGCGGTTTTGACATCGGCAAAGTTGTCCTTCTGGATGCCGTAAGCGGCAATGTGGATCAGGGGATTGCCGTCGGTTTTGATGTTCCAGTTTACTTTGGTAGCGGTGCCGTCGACCACGCGGTACATCTCACCCTCGGGGTCGATGTCGATCTGCGCGTCGAGATACACTTTGAACAGAGAGGGCAGAGTGGTCTCGCCTTTGGTCAGCGCTTTGTTGTACAGCAGAATGTAGTGTTGTAAAAAAACGCCGTCGATGGTCTCCTGATATACGTTCTGGTCTTCGCCCAGGCTGTCGAAAACGTTCCAGGTCTTGTTGGCAGCGGTGATCTCAACGCCGGGGATCAGAGCAGCGCCCTGTCCGAAGGCCTCGTTCAGAGAGATGTCCACGTTGCCAACGGTGAATACGTTGGTTTTTGCGTCGCGGTCGGTCAGATAGGCAACCGTGCCGGCAACAGAAAGTCCTGCTACCAGAACCATTGCAAGGACCAGCGCCACGATCTTTTTGATGTTTTTCATAACAGATGCCGTCCTTTCTCGGATTTATAAAAATGGTAAAGGGTTACGGATTAGGTGTCGCAGGGGGATCCAGCTGTGCGACCATGGCATCCCACGCCGTTTTTGCCGAAGCAGTCAGCTCTTCTGCCGAGGGGTTCTCCAGCTTCTCGCCGGAAGCGGGGTCCTTCGGCTCGAACCCGGCGTACTGCATGGCGTAAGCGGTCACAGTCAGCTTGGGGTAGACGGTCTCGTCCGCCGCTGCCTGTCCGTTCTTGTCCAGCGCGTTGAGCATTTCCTTGGTCACGGTGCCGTTTACGGTGACCGTGTTGTCCTTGAGCACGTCAAAGGTCTGCTCGGTGTCGGCGGGTTCGGCGATCCGGTAGTACACAGTGGTCAGATCGCTGTTGTCGCCGTCATCGATGGCGGTCCACTTTTCGCCGTCGACGGAAAAAGAAAGGTAGTCATCGAATTTGTATTCGGTGCCGTCAACGGTAACGTTTTCGCTTTTCTGCAGCTTGGCGAACAGATAGATCTTTTCGCTGCCGGCTAAAACGGTAACGGTGGGATTTTTGGGCAAAACAGCGCCGGGGATCATCTTGTAGGTATTTTCGGTCACACGGGTGGCGGGATCGAGACTGCCGTCGGGCAAAAGCTTGCTCTCGTCCAGTTTCAGATCTACGTCGCCATAGGTAAAGGTGTTGACCACCGCCTCCCGGTCGGTGAAAAAAGCCACCGTGCCCAACACCGATACGCATACCAGTACCAGTGCCGACAGGATGGCCGAAAGGATCTTGAGTTTTTTCATTTGTATCCCTCCAACCTTTTTTCTCTCTATTGGGATTTCGTTTCCTGCAGAAGATCCGGCAGGAAGATCAGCAAAAGCAGAAACAGCCCCGCGCCGATGGAAGCAAATCGCCCCGAGCGGGTCTGCAGAAAGACCGACAGATAGCCCAGATACGGAACGGTGAACACCGGCGTTCCGATGATCTGTGCCGGCGAGACCGGCGAAGCGTCAGCCACATCGTTGGCATCGCCCTTGGTCACAAAGGACAGGGTGCCCTTTTCGTTTTTCACCTCGATGATGCGGTGGGTGGCAACGGTGCTGTCGGTCAGGCGGTAGGTGATCACGTCCTTCTCCTGCAGCGTGGCGGGATCGGTCTCTTTCACATAGATGGTCGAGCCGGTGTGGTATTGCGGCTCCATCGAGCCGGACAAAACGGTGAACACCTGCAGCCCGAACAGCCGGACCCCCACCAGCAAAAAGGCGAGGATAAGAACCAGAACCAGCAAAAGAGAAGATGCGATCCGCAAACCGCGGACAAAGTAAGACATGGAAGATCCGCCTTTCAAAAAGCATTAACAGCACAGAAAAACCTGTTCCTCTTAAAATAAGAGGACAAGTCCGAAAATATGCGCCGAATGTAAATATATTCCAATGAGTTTGTGAATATGGGATAACACATATTTTTATACATTTTAATAGAGCGGTAAAAATATTACGAAAAAGTGGTACAAAAATTTCCACTATCCCTTCAAAATAGTGACAGAAGAAAGGTGGCGAGACCATGGATGTCCATATGAGATTGCGGCAGCTGATGCAGGAGCGCGGCTGGAGCGAGTACCGTCTGGCGAAAAAATGCGGTCTGTCCGAATCCACATTGGCCAATGTGTTCCGCCAAAACACCGTTCCTTCGGTCAGCACCCTAAAGGCTGTGTGCGATGGATTTGGCATCACGCTGGCACAGTTTTTTTCCGAGGGAGATACGGTGGAGATGACCGATGAGCTGAAAGAGCTGTTCGAGGGCTGGAAAGCTTTGAGCCCGAGACAGAAACGGGCAGTGCTGGAACTGATCCGCACCATGAACGAATCGTAAAAAAGCCGCGGCTGACTGCCGCGGCTTTTTTGCAGGCAAAAGAGAAGGTTTGCCCGGACCGGATTGTAACACATCCGCAGAAAAAGGGGTTTTCTCTGCGGAAAAGGAGTTTTTTTGCAAAAATTCGAGAAAAATTTACTTTTTCCCCCGTTGTGAAAACCGTTCTGAGCGGGTATAATAAACTTGACTATGCGTCTTTGCGCATATTTGCCAACCGGCAGAACAAAACCGAACAACATTCCTTCAGATACAAAAAATCCGAAAAGGGGGACAATCAAAATGTTATTCACCAAAGACATCGGTATCGACCTGGGTACTGCCAACACCCTCATCTTCTCCAAAGGCAAGGGCATCATCATGCGCGAGCCTTCGGTCGTGGCTGTGGATGTCCGCTCTGACACCGTGAAATTCGTCGGTCAGGAAGCGAAGGACGTCATCGGCAGAACCCCCGGTTCCATCGTTGCGGTCCGTCCGCTGAAAGACGGTGTTATCGCCGATTTTGATATTACCGCCAGCATGCTGCAGCTGTTCATCAAAAAGGCCATGGGCAAAACCTGGTTCGTCCGTCCGAGAGTGGTCATCTGCATCCCCTCCGGCGTGACCGAGGTAGAGCGCCGCGCCGTAAAAGAGGCGACCCAGAAAGCCGGCGCCAAATACGTTTCCATCATCGAAGAGCCGATGGCCGCTGCCATCGGTGCCGGACTGCCCGTAGCCGAGGCCACCGGTTCGATGGTCGTTGACATCGGCGGCGGTACCAGCGAAGTGGCCGTCATCTCCCTCGGCGGCATCGTAGCGGCCCGTTCGGTCCGTGTAGGCGGCGACGAGTTCGATTCTTCCATCATCCAGTACATCAAAAAGAAATACAACCTGCTCATCGGTGAAAGAACCGCCGAGGACGTGAAGATCCAGATCGGTTCCGCTTTCCCCTATGAGGACGAAGCCCCCATGGAGATCAAAGGCCGCAACCTGGTGGACGGTCTGCCCAAAAACATCATGGTAGAGCCTCACGAGATCCGCGAGGCGCTGGCCGATCCGCTGGAGATGGTGATGGATGCCATCAAGACCACCCTGGAGAGAACGCCCCCCGAGCTGAGTGCCGACATCATCGACCACGGCATCACCCTCACCGGCGGCGGTGCCCTCTTAAAGGGTCTGGATCAGCTGATCACCAAAGAGACCGGTATGCCCGTTTATGTTGCCGAGCGTCCGCTGGACTGCGTGGCTGACGGTGCCGGTACCGTTTTAGAGAATCTGGAAAAACTGCGCGAAGTTCTGGCTGAGGACGATCGCCGCGGTTAAGCTTGTGTTTTGAGGCGGCGGTGGCAAAGGACTCTCTCTTTGTTTTGGCAAAGGGGAGAAACAGCCATGGCCGCTTTTGTTTCCGCTGACCGAAAGAAAGGAGGTGCCGCGGTATGATGGACTTTCTGCGAACCAAAAAATTCAAGATCATCGCAGCCTTTGCGGTGATGCTCTGCGCCTTTATGCTGCGCGCCGCCTATACCGACGGCATCGCCACCTTTGGACAGCGGCTTTTGGGCGCGGTGGTCTATCCGTTCCAGCTGGTCTCTTCCGAGATCTCTTCCGGCGTGACCGGGCTGATGCAGGGTCATCTGGAGGTGGAAGAGCTGGAGGAGGAAAACGCCCGCCTGAAAGAAGAGATCCGCCTTTTGCAGGACCAGATGGTCAACTACGAGGCGGTAAAAAACGAAAACCATCTGTATCGGCGTTTTCTCGACATCAAGGAGGAAAACCCCGATTTCGAATTCTGTCCGGCCATGATCATCGGACGTGACGCCAACAGTCAGTTCGGCAGCTTTATCATCGACAAGGGCACCCTGCAGGGGGTGGAGCAGCGGGATCCGGTCATCACCTCCGACGGTCTTGTGGGCGTTGTGGAAGAGGTGGGCCTTACCTATTCCCGTGTGGCCACCATCTTCGACCCGGGTCTTAACGTGGGCTCCTTCGTTTCCCGAACCCGCGATACCGGCATCGTTGCCGGCTCGGTGGAGCTGGCGCAGGAGGGACAGAGCAAGCTTTCCTATCTGCCCCGTCAAAGCGGCGCCGCCATCGGCGACATGGTACTTACCTCCGGCGGAAATGCCTTTCCCAAAGGGCTGAAGATCGGAACGATCAAAGAGATCAGCGTGGAAGAGCACGGCGTCAGCCTGTACGCGGTCATCGAGCCCTTTGCGGATATCTACAACTGCAAGGACGTGTTCGTCATCACCGGTTTCGAGGGACAGGGCATCGCCATCGGCGACGATCTGAGCGAGCAGCCGGCGGCACAGCCGCAGGAGGAAGCTTCCTCCTCTGCCGATGAGACCGCCTCACAGGAGGGCGGCCAATGATCCGGAAACGCCGTCTTTGGCTGACCGCCAAATATCTGACCTATACCCTCACTATGATCCTTTTATACGCCATCCAGACCGCCCCGGGGCTGTTTTCGGTCAAAGGGATCCGCCCCATGTGGGTCATCCCCTTTGCGGTGGGCATCGCCATGTGCGAAGAGGCGCTGTCCGCTTCGCTGTTCGGCATGCTGGCGGGACTTTTGTGCGATCTTGGCACCCAGAGCCTTTTCGGGTTCAACGGGCTTTTGATGCTGGCGGGATGCTGCGCCATCAGCCTGCTGGCGACCCATCTGGTCAAAGCCAACTGGAAGAGCGCCCTTTTGCTGGGCGGTGCGCTGGCAGCCGCCAGAGCGCTTTTGGAGTTTTTCTTCTTCTATCTCATCTGGGGATACGAAAAAGTCCATCTGATTTTTATACATTCTGTAATACCTACATTACTTTATACCGGACTGCTGACCCCGCTGTTTCTGTGGGCGGTACGTCCCTTCAAAGCATATTGCCACAGCAAGTGGGAGGAATAACACCCTCCCCTTTTTCATCGGTCAGGAGGTGAGGCAATGGAGAAAAAAATCGATACAAGGCGTCTCGGCGTTCTGCTGAGCGTTTTGGCAGT
Organism: Oscillospiraceae bacterium; assembly: GCA_017408855.1. Lineage (GTDB taxonomy): Bacteria > Bacillota > Clostridia > Oscillospirales > Ruminococcaceae > UBA3818. The sequence goes on from JAFQTW010000069.1 coordinate 13,069, forward strand.
GGCCTGCCTGCTGTTTGCTCTGGTTCTGATGAATGTGCAGATCGTTCACGGAAAGGACTATTCCGAGCTGGCCACCAAAGGCACCACCCGTACGCAGGTCATTTTGGCGGCCCGCGGCGAGCTGGTGGACCGGTACGGACGTCCCATCGTGCAAAACAAGGTCGGTTATAACGTGACCCTCGACAAGGCGTATCTGACCCGCGGCGAGGAAAACGAGATCATCCTGCGCCTGCTGGACCTGTTGGAACAGGCGGACGAGGAGTGGATCGACAAGCTCCCCATCACCACCGAGGCACCCTTTGCCTTTTACGAAGGGCAGGAGGATGCCATCGCCAAACTGAAGAATTTTCTGGAGGTCGGCGTCTACACCGGCGTTGAGGACGTGATGAGCTGGCTCATCGAGCGCTACGGGCTGGAGGAATATACCCCCGAAGAGCAGCGCCGTTTGGCGGGCGTGCGCTATCAGATGGAACGGCAGGGCTTTTCCATCACCAACCCCTACACTTTAGCGGAGGATGTGGCTATCTCCACCGTCATCCAGATCAAGGAACGCTCTTTTGAACTGTCCGGCGTGATGGTGGTGGAAAGCACCATCCGTGAATATGTCCAAGGGGACATCGCCCCCCATCTGGTGGGACGGATCGGTCCCATCTACGCGGAAGAATATGCCGAGCTGAAGGACAAAGGCTACGCCATGAACGACATCATCGGCAAAGGCGGCATCGAAGAAGCCTTTGAGTCGGAGCTGCGGGGCGAAAACGGTCTGCGGACCATCACCCTCAACTCCAACGGCGAGGTGGTCGATTCCACCGTGACCCAGTCGCCCAAGCCCGGTAATTCCATCATGCTGACCATCGACATCGACATTCAGCGGGCAGCGCAGCAGGCCATGGAAGAGCAGATCCTCTGGCTGCAGGAAAACGGTGAAGAGGGCGAGGGCAAAGAGGCCACCGCCGGCGCGGTGGTCGCCATCGACGTAAAGACCGGCGAGGTGCTGGCCATGGCCAGCTACCCCACCTACAATCTGGACACCTTTAACGAGGACTACAACGACCTGCTGGCCAACGAGGACAATCCTCTGTTCAACCGCGCCCTGCAGGGAACCTACGCCCCCGGCTCGATCTTTAAGCCGCTGGTGGGCGTGGCAGGTCTGGAAGAGGGGCTCATCTCCCGCTACTACACCTACACCTGCAACCATGTTTACACCTATTACGAGGACTATCAGCCCACCTGTCTGGGCTGGCATCCCGGCTTTAACGTAATGGATGCGCTGCGGGTCTCCTGCAACATCTTCTTCTATGATCTGGGCCGTCAGCTGGGCATCGATCCCATCGTGGACTATGCGGAAAAATTCGGTCTGGGCCAGCCCACCGGCATCGAGCTGCCCGAAGCGGCGGGACATATCTCCAGCCCCGAATTCTTCGATGAGCTGGACGAGCTTTGGAACCCCGGCGACGTGCTGCAGGCTTCCATCGGACAGGGCAAGAGTCTCTTTTCGCCGGTGCAGCTTGCCACCTATACCGCGACTCTGGCCAACAGCGGCGTGCGGATGCGCACCCATCTGGTCAAGAGCATAAAAACCTACAGCCTCGACGAAACGGTGGAGGATATCTCCCCCGAGGTCATGGCGGACGTGGAGCTGGAGCGCTCCACCGTCAACACCATCCGCGAGGGCATGATCCGCGCCTCCGGTCAGAACGGATACAGCGGTACCTCCGGCGCCTACTTCGGCGACTATCCCATTCCGGTCGCATCCAAGACCGGTACCCCCGAGACCAGCGCCTTCCCCAACGGTACCTACATCTGCTACGCGCCGGCCAACGATCCGCAGATCGCCGTTGCGGTGGTCATCGAAAACGGCTACCACGGATACTGGGGCGCCAGCGTGGCAAAGGCCATCTTCGACGAATATTTCTTCGGCAAGACCAACGATCAGCTGCCGGTGGAAACCGACACCTGGCTGCCGTAAAAAGAAAACAAAAAACCCCGTCTTTTTTCGAAAAAGACGGGGTTTTCTTTATTTTTATAAGGGTTACAGCAGATGCACGCCTCTTGCCTCGCAGGCGTCGATCATCTCGTCGGACCAGATGGCTGCCTGCACCTCACCGATATGCACCTTGTTGAGCATCAGCATGCAGATACGGCTCTGACCGATACCGCCGCCCATGGTCAGGGGCAGTTTTCCCTCCAGCAGCATCTTGTGGAAGGGAAGTTCCCTTCGGTTTTCGCAGCCGGCTTTTTTCAGCTGCTCGTTCATGGCTTTTTCATCGACACGGATGCCCATGGAGGAAAGTTCCACCGCCCGGTTCAAAAGCGGGTACCAGACCAAGATATCGCCGTTTAAAGACCAGTCGTCGTAGTCGGGGGCACGTCCGTCGTGGGGCTTGCCGGAAGAAAGCTTGTCGCCGATCTGCATCAGAAATACCAGACCGTGCTCTTTGGCGATGGCATCCTCCCGCTGTTTGGCGGTCAGCTCCGGCCAGCGGTCCTCCAGCTCCTGGGTGGTCACAAAGGTCACGTTTTCGGGGATCACCCGGCTGAGGATGGGGTACTCGTGGCAGACCTTGTCCTGGGTCTTTTTCATGGCGCCAACGATGGCTTTGACCGTATCTTCGAGAAAGGCACGGTTGCGCAGGGCAGGGGTGATGACCTTTTCCCAGTCCCACTGGTCCACATAAATGGAGTGCAGATTATCCAGATCCTCGTCACGGCGGATGGCGTTCATATCGGTGTACAAGCCGCCGCCGGGACCGAAGCCGTAGCGCTTTAAGGCAAGGCGTTTCCATTTGGCAAGGCTGTGGACCACCTGCACGTCGGCGTGCATTTCCAGCACGTCAAACTGTACAGGACGTTCCACACCGTTGAGGTCGTCGTTCAGACCCGACTCGGGGCGAACGAACAAAGGCGCCGAAACACGGATCAGCTTCAAAGCCTTCGCCAGCTCCCGTTCAAAGGTATCCTTGACCAGCTTGATGCCGATCTCGGTATTTAAAATATCCAGTTTCGAAGTGTAATGATCCGGCAGGATCAGTTTCTGTAAGGACATGGTCGGTTCCCTCCGGGGTTTTGCAATTTTTTAAACCACATCTTGCATTTTGCCACGATTCAGGCGATTTGTCAAGGTAAAGCGGCAGACACGGCGGCGCCCGCATAAAAAAGAGCCCTCTTTTTTCTAAGAAGGCTCTTTTCTGTTTGGAAAAAGCGGCTGCTACTGTCCGGCGGCGGTGTTTTTGGATTTGGATTCCGCCTTGGAAAGAACGATCAGCACCGAGCAGCCGATGGATACGGCAATGGCAAAGAGGAAGGGCAAAAGCCGGTCCACGTCGCTCATAGCGCCCATGATGGTGCCGAAGGGAGAGGAGACCGCCAGCGCCAGAACGTGCAAAAGTCCGTAAACGCGGCTGCGCTCTTTTTTGTCGATGTAAAGGAACAGAAGCGATTCCTTGCGGGGGTAGATAAAGGCGTTGGCAATGGCCTCGAAGAAGATGTACAGCACCACGCCCACCCAGGAGAAATTCTGGAACAGAATGGGGGAAGCGAAGGCCGCCACATACAGCAAAAGTCCCACCGAAAGGACCACCTTGTGGCTGCGCTCGTTGACATAGCTTTGGGCGGTGAACATAAACAGCAGACAAACCACGGCGCGGATCATGGGGATGTAGCCCAGACTCGCGGCGGGCAGTCCCAGCCGCTCGGTGGCAAAGTCGTAGAAAAAGGTGTTGATGATCACGTTGTTGATGTTAAGGGTCAGCACCAGCATCAGCAAAAGGCGGGTGACCGGCGTGGTAAAGATCAGCTTGAAAATGCGCCCGTAGTCGGCGAACATCTTGATAAAGGGAACGTCCCGGGTCTCTTCCATCCGCTGGATGCCCTGCTGGGTCTCTTTGGTTTTCAGGTACATCAGAATGGACTTGAGGCTCTGGGAGGCGGCGGCAAAGAAGTAAACGCCGTGCATGGCGTTTACTACGCCAAAGCGATTGACCAGCAAAATGGCGATGGGGGTCAGAAAGGTCGCCGCCAGCTGCATCACCGACATACCCGAAAAGGCGATGGGGATCTTTTTGGGGTCGGTATCCTCGGTGGTGATGCCGCTCCAGGCGTTGGTGGCGATCTGCCATCCGCCGGCAAAGAACATGCTGGCAGCGAACCACCAGAAGTTTTTGGCCAGCGCCAACAGCAGCATGGAAAAGCCGGCAGAGAGAAGATCCGAGATCAGATAGATCCGGCGCCGTCCGTATTTGTCGATGATCACGCCGCCCACAAAAGAGCAGACGAACTGGGAGACCAGACTGATGTCACCAGGGTGCCCAGCAAAAAGCCCAGATTTTCATTATTTAAACCGATGACCTCCTTGCGGTACTGCACCGCGTAGGCGGAATACAGCGCGCTGGTGATGGCCCAGAAGGGCTCGCACAGAACCACCCATTTGGCGTTTCCGTCCAGACTCATCAGCGAGCGGATGAACCGGTTTTTCTGCAAAAGTTTTGTCACAGGGTTTGCCATAAAACAGCCTCCTTGCGAAAAAATGGCAGGACGGCATAAAACGTCCTAACTCTATGATAGCCTATTTGGCGCGGTAAAGCAAGAAAATATTTTCCGAAATCTGGGAAATTTCTGCCGAAAATCTTCCACTTTTTTTATCGGAATTACCGGACGGCCCTCGTTTTTTTGCGGTGGCCGGGGTGAGAAAATCCTCTTCTCTTTCGGGGGAGAATGTGCTACAATAAACTGTAAATCTGTAATTACCCGGCTTTGTCCGGAAGAATACCGAGGTGCTTTTATGAAAATGAAACTGGCCCTTTTGGTGGGCAAGCTTTTGTATCTGGTGGGCAAGCCCCTGGGCAAATCCACCAACCTGCCCGGTGAGATCGCCTTAAAGATCTGCCCCGACCTTTTGGGACGCATCCGCTTCGACGGCAAGGTGCTGGCGGTGACCGGCTCCAACGGCAAGACCTCTACCGCCAACATGATCGCTCATATCATCAAAAAACAGGGACATTCCGTTGCCCACAACGCCAAAGGCTCCAACCTGACCGGCGGCGTTGCCACCACGCTGCTGGTAGCGGCAGACCTGTCCGGACGGGTCAGGGAGGATTTCGTCGTCCTCGAGGTGGACGAGCGCTTCTCCCGCCTGATCTTCAAAGATTTTTCGCCGGACATGATGCTCTGCACCAATCTGTTCCGCGATCAGCTGACCAGAAACGGCAACGTGGACGTGATCATCGAAAAGCTGCACGAAGCCATCAAGCCCTCGGTCAAGCTGATCTTAAACGCCAACGACCCCATCAGCGGCGATCTGGCGCCCAAAAACGAGCGGGTCTACTACGGACTGGAAAAAACCGGCCAGTCCAAAGAGGAATGTGTCAACATCACCCACGATGCCAAGGTCTGCCCCCGCTGCTTTGGACGGATGGGCTACGAGTGGCATCACTACAACCATATCGGACGTTTTTCCTGCCCCAAATGCGGCTATCATAACCCCGAGGTCAAGTACGATGCCCACGAGATCGACCTTTCCACCGGTGATTTCTCGGTGAACGGCTGCGAGGTACATACCGACTACAAGGACCTGTTCAACATCCTCAACACCACCGCCGCCATCGCCGCCTGCTGCGAGCTGGGGCTGCCGCTGGAAAAATGCTGCGAAGCCGCCTCTTCCTTCGTGGTGCTCAAGCAGCGCTACGATGAATTCAAGGTGGGCGACCGCAAAGCGGTGATGATCCTTTCCAAAAACCAGAACCCCGTTTCCTTCGACCAGTCCATCAGCCATGTGCTGGAGCGGGAGGGTGAAAAAACGGTGGTGGTTTTCGTCAACAATATCAACCATACCGGACACCGGGATACCACCTGGCTGTACGACATCGCCTTTGAACGGCTGGTGGGCAAGGTGGATGCCATCGTCGGCACCGGTCCCAGAGCCTACGATCTGGCGGTCCGCCTGCAGCTGGCGGGCTTTGCGCCGGACAAGATCCGCATCGAGCGCAATCTTTCCCAGCTCAAACCGGTGATCAACAAAACGAAAGGCGACATCTGCATCCTCACCGAGCTGTATGACGCCAAAGCCATTCTGGAGGTGATCAGCAAATGAGAAAGGTGAATATCCTCTGGATGTACGACGATCTGCTGGACCTGTACGGTGACTGGGGAAACCTTTTGGCCATCGAAAAGGGTCTGGATGCCATGGGCATCGAGCATGAGACCCACAAAAAGAGCATCGGCGATGCGGTGGACTTTGCCGCCTACGATCTGGTTTACATGGGTCCCGGCAAGGCGAGAAATCTGGAAAAAGCCGCCGAGGATCTGCTTTCCCGCAAGGAAGAAGTCCTTTCCGCCATCGAATCGGGCAAGCTGTTTCTGGTCACCGGCAACAGCCGCCTTGCCTTCGGAAGATCCTTTGAGACCTATTCCGGCACTACCGCCGAGGGTCTGGGACTGTTCTCCTGCACCGGCACCGAGACCGGAAACGTTTTTATCTCCGACGTTTTAGCCGAGCTTGCCTTCGAAAAAGGCAGCGAGTCCTACGGCTTTATCAACCGTACAGCCCATCTTGAAGGGGACTGCGGCGAGCCTTTGTTCCTTGTGAAAAAAGGAGCCGGCGACGGCGAAGGCGAGTCCGCCGACAAAGAGGGCAGTCTGTACAAAAACTTCTTCGGCACCTGGCAGATGGGTCCGGTGCTGGTCAAAAACCCCTCCCTGCTCAAAGAGCTGCTGCGCCGCCTGGCGGGCGAGGACTACAAGGACTTCAGCTGTCAGGCACAGGAGCTGGCGCTGCGCCTTACCCTGGTCGAGATGAAATAACCCCCGAAAAGGAGGCTTTTTATGGATCGCAGTACCTTATATGTGTCCGATCTGGACGGGACCCTTCTGCAGAACGATGCCACCCTTTCCCCCTACGCGAGAGAAGAGCTGAACCGCATGATGGACGAGGGGATGAACTTTACCCTTTCCAGCGCCCGGTCCACCGGTACCATCATCGATATTTTAAAGGGCCTCAAGCTGCGCCTTCCCTGCGCGCTGTTTAACGGGGTGCTCTACTACGATTATGCCGAAAGCCGCTTTGTCAGGATCATGGAGATCGAAAAAGAAGCGGCGGTCGCGGTGGCAAAGGTGATGGAAAAATTCGATCTGCACCACACCATGTACATCTTCAAGGATCCCATCCTCCACGCCTGCTACACCCAGCTCGATTCCGAGCGGGACCGCTCTTTCGTGGAGCATCGCAGCCATTCGCCCCACAAAAAGTGGATCCAGGTGGATTCCTTCGTAGCGCTTGCCGAAACCGAAAAGGCAGTGTTCTTTTCGATGCCCGGTCCCAAAGAAAAGATGGACGAGGTCTACGCCGAGATGGAAAAGATCCCCGGCATTTCCCTGACCTACTATCTGGACACCTACGAGCCGGTGTACTATCTGGAGATCCAGGCCGAGGGCGTGGACAAAAAGCTGTCCATCGAGATGCTGCGGGAGATGACCGGCTGCGAAAAAGTGGTCGCCTTCGGTGATAACCACAACGACCTTGCCATGGCACAGGCGGCGGACAAATTTGTCGCCGTCGCCAACGCCAAGCCCGAGGTGCTGTCTCAGGCGGACGAGGTGGTCCCCTCCAATGTAGAAGAAGGGGTCATCCAGTACCTGCAAAAAAGATACCCGAAGAAATAAGAAATGCGAAGAAAGGGAGCATCCGCACAGCGGATGCTCCCTTTTCTGTTTGTCTGTTTGGCTCCCCCGTCACGCGGCAAGTTGCCGCTGCCCCGTCGCGGGCATAGACAATGGAAAGTCCGTCACGGTAACCCGCGTTTTTTGGTGCGTTATGTTGGCGCCCCTGCGCCCAGTGTCAAGACTTCTAAGGCAGGAGCGGTACGCGCATTGCGCCAGCTCGTTGGAGCGGAGATGCTCCGCATAGCCTGCCCGGGCTCCGGGCTAAGTGTTGCGGTCGGTCTGACGCATCTTTTTGAGATTGCCGATCTTCAGGCTGCGCTCTTTCAAAATGGCAAAGATGTTTTCCAGCGGAATGTCCTGCTGCGCCATCAGCACCAGAAGATGATACAAAAGATCGCAGATCTCGTTTTCGGTATCGGTGTTCGCTCCGTTTTTGGCGGCGATGATCACCTCGGAACATTCCTCGCCGCATTTTTTCAGGATCTTGTCCAGCCCCTGCTGGAACAAATAACAGGTGTATGAACCCTCAGAAGGGGTTTCTTTGCGGGACAGTACCACCTCGTAAAGTTCTTTTAATACGTTGTCGTTCATGGGTTACTCCTTTCCTTCGTAGCCGGGGAAGGCCCGGTAAAAACAGCTGTGCGCCCCGGTGTGACAGGCAGCGCCGGTCTGCTCCACCACCGCAAGGACGGTGTCCTCGTCGCAGTCGTAATACAGTTCCACGACCTTTTGCAGATGCCCCGAGGTGGCGCCTTTGTTCCAAAGCTCCTGCCGGGACCGGCTGTAAAACCAGGTGTAACCTGTCTTTAACGTCCTTTCGAGACTTTCCCGGTTCATGTATGCCAGCATCAGCACCTGACCGGTTCCTTTTTCCTGCACGATGGCAGGGATGAGTTCGCTCTTTTTAAAAAACTGATCCAGTTCCATACGGTTCTCCTATCTTCTTACCGGAATACCCTCTGCCGCCAGATGGGCCTTTACCTGCCCGACGGTCAGCTCTTTGTAGTGGAAGAGACTGGCCGCCAGCGCCGCGTCCGCGCCGGTTTTTTGGAAGACGTCGGAAAAATCCGACAGCTTGCCGCATCCGCCCGAGGCGATGACCGGAATGCCCACCGAGCGGGTCACCGCATCGGTGAGGGAAAGATCAAAGCCGTTTTTGGTGCCGTCGGCATCCATGGAGGTGAGCAGGATCTCGCCGGCGCCTAATTTTTCGCACTGCTTTATCCATTCCAGCGCGTCCAGACCGGTGTCGATCCGTCCGCCGTTGACAAAGACCGACCAGCCGCCGTCGGGGCGCTGCTTGGCGTCTACCGCCACTACAACGCACTGGCTGCCGAACTTGTCCGCCGCCTGACGGATCAGCTCCGGGTTGCGGATGGCCGCCGAGTTGACCGATACCTTGTCCGCCCCCGCCCGCAGAATGTCACGGTAGTCCTCCACCGTGCGGATGCCGCCGCCAACGGTGAGGGGAACGAACACTTTTTTAGCGGTGCGGCGTACCACGTCGATCATGGTGCCGCGCCCTTCGTGGGTGGCGGTGATGTCCAGAAAGCAGATCTCGTCCGCTCCCTGCCGGTCGTATTCCATGGCACATTCCACCGGATCGCCCACTTCTTTGATGCCTACAAAATTAACTCCCTTGACCACCATGCCGTCCCGGACGTCAAGGCAGGGGATGATGCGTTTGGCCAGCATATCGTTTCTCCTTATTCTGTGGTTTTCGCCCATTTTAGGGCTTTGGCAAGGTCGATGGCACCCTGATAGATGCTCTTGCCTAAGATCGCCCAGTCGATGCCGATGTCCTGCAACTGCTGTAAGTCCTCCAGGCTGCGGATGCCGCCGGATGCCACGAGATCGCAGGATACCGCCTGCCGCAGCGCCTTCATCTGCTCGAAGTTGGGCCCGAGCATCATGCCGTCTTTGGCGATGTCGGTAAAGATGATGGTGGAAACGCCCAGATTTTCCATCTGCTTTGCCAAAGTCAGGTAGTCCACCGACGAGGTGGAAAGCCACCCTCTGGCAGCCACCTGCCCGTTTTTGGCGTCGATGCCAACGGCGATGCGCTGGCCGTATTGTTCCACCGCTTTTTTCACCAAAGGGGGATCTTCCAGCGCCGCCGAGCCTAAAATGACCCGGGAAACGCCGCCCTGCAGATAGGTGTCGATGGCATCCATGCTGCGGATGCCGCCGCCCACCTCTACTTTAAGGGAGGTGTTCTGCGCCACCTGCAAAATCACCGGACGGTTGATCCCGTCGCCGGTTCTGGCGCCGTCCAGATCCACCATATGGATCCACCCGGCCCCGGCTTTTTGAAAGGAGCGGGCGGTGGACAGCGGGTCGTCGGCCACCTGATGGGCCGTGTCAAAATCGCCGCGGAAAAGCCGCACGCAGTTTCCGCCCAAAAGGTCGATGGCAGGAAGAAGTTTCATAACAAGTCTCCGATCTTACCGGCACAGTCCGGCAAAGTTTTTTAAGATGGCAAGTCCCACGTCACCGCTTTTTTCGGGGTGGAACTGGGCGCCAAAGCAGCAGTTGCCGTCCCAGACCAACGCGGGGACCTTCTGCCCGTATTCGCACCACGCCACCAGGACCTCGTCTTTCGGCGCGGCGCAGAAGGAATGAACGAAATACACATAGGGGCTTTCGGGCAGATTTTCGGTCAGCGGACAGCTTTTTTCCGTGACCAGCCCGTTCCAGCCCATGTGGGGGACCTTCAGCCCCGGCGCTTCGATGGGGACCACCCGTCCGGGCAAAAGCCCCAGACCTTTGGTGAGGGTAAATTCCTCCCCCTCTTCAAACAGCACCTGCATCCCAAGGCAGATGCCCAAAAAGGGCTTTTCTTTGGCGCATCTCTGCAAAACAGGCACCAACCCCCGGGAAGAAAGCTTTTCCATGGCGTCGGGAAACGCCCCGACCCCCGGCAGAATGATCCCGTCGGCCTTTTCGATCTCGGCGGGATCAGCGGTAAAAACGTAGTCGATGCCAAGGCGTTCCAGCGCGTTTGCCACGCTGAAGAGGTTGCCCGCATCGTAATCGATCACAGCGATCATGTGTAGTCTCCTTTTCGGTTTATAAAACGCCCTTGGAAGAAAGGACCGCTCCGTCCCCGGTTGTTTGTACGGCGTTTTTCAGGCTGTGGGCAAAGGCTTTGAACAAAGCCTCGATCATGTGATGGTCGTTTTTGCCGTAGCGGACGGCAAGGTGCAGGGTCAGCCCCCCGTGAAACGCCAGAGCGCGGAAGAATTCCTCGGTCATGCATACGTCAAAGGCGCCGACTCTTTCGTTTACAAAGGGTGCGGAAAAAACGAGGAAGGGTCTGCCGCTTACATCCACCACCGATTCCGCCAGCGCCTCGTCCATGGGGATGAGAGCGCTTCCGTACCGGCAGATGCCGCCCCGGTCGCCCAGCGCCTGTGCCAGCGCCTGCCCCAAAACGATGCCCACATCCTCAACGGTGTGGTGGCAGTCCACATACAGGTCGCCCTCGGCCTTTACGGTCAGATCCATGCCCGAATGGACCGCCAGCGCGGTGAGCATATGGTCAAAAAAGCCGATGCGGGTCGAGATCTCCGCCTTGCCCTGTCCGTCCAGACAAAGGCTTACGGTGATGTCGGTCTCTTTGGTTTTTCGGGTGATGTTCGCGTTTCTCATGGTCAGACCGCCCTTTCCAGCGCTTTTATCAGCGCGTTGTTTTCGGTGTCGTTTCCGGCGGTGATGCGAAGATAACCGCCCATTTTTCGGATGATAATGCCCTCTTTTTTGAGGTTTTCAAAGATTTTTTCCGCTTTTTCGGTCTTTAAAAAGACGAAATTGGCGCCGGTGGGATAGATTTTCTGAATGTCCTCTTTGCCGGCGAGCAGATTTTTAAGGGATTCGTACAGCCTGTCCCGGCTTTGGCGGATGGCTTTTTGGGCGCCGTCGCAGAGTGTTTTTTCCGCCAGCAGGACCGCGCCGGCCCTTTGGGTCATGGCGTTTACGTTGTAGGGGGACTTGACCGCCGTCAAAGCGGTGGTCAAAATGGGTCCCGCCACCGCAAAGCCAAGGCGGATGCCCGCCAGACCCAGTGCCTTGGAGCAGGTCTTTAAAACGATCAGATTGTCAAAGGTTTCGGCAAGATCCATCACCGACTGATCCTCCGAAAACTCCATATACGCTTCGTCCACGATGACGAGGGTCTCAGGCAGCGCGGTAAGGATGCGGATGATCCCGTCCCGGTGCAAAAGCTGCCCGGTGGGGTTGCAGGGGTTGGAAAAGAGAAGGGCGTGTCCCCCCTCTTTTTTGCAGAAGGCGATGAGCGAGTCGGCGTCAACGGTCAGATCCTCGCCCTTTTGCCAGCCGCGGACGGCAAGCTCGTACAGATCGCCGTAAAAGCGGTACATGGAAAAGTCCGGCTCTGCCAGAACAAGGGTCTGCCCCTTTTCCATGAGGCATCCGCAGAGGATGGCCAAACTTTCGTCCGAGCCGTTAAAGGCGGTGACCAAAGCCGGGTCCACCCCGAACCGCTTTGCGAACGCCTGCCGCAGTTCGGCGCAGTAGGGATCGGGGTAGCGGTTAAAGGGGATGGCGGACACCGCCGCCGTTACCTTTTCCAAAGCGGCTGCCGCTTCTTTCTGCAGCGGGGCGGGAAAACTTTCGGGTCTTGCCAGATCGAAGGGGCTTTCGTTGGCGTCGAGCCGCACCGGATACGAGCCGGTGATGGGTTCGTAAGGGGTCAGCCCCCGAACCTTTTGACAAAGGGTGTATCCCATGGTTTAAAACCTCACAGTAATGGCGTTGGCGTGGGCGGTGAGACCTTCTTTTTCCGCCACGCATACGATATCCTCCGCGGCGTTTTTCAGCGCCTCTTCGGTGTAATAGATAAAGCTGGAACGTTTCACGAAGCTGTCCACCGACAGGGGGGAGAAAAAGCGTGCCGTTCCGCTGGTGGGAAGAACATGGTTGGGTCCGGCGTAGTAGTCGCCCAAAGGCTCGGGGGAATATTTGCCCAGAAATACCGAGCCGGCGTTATCGAAAAAGCCCACCTGCGACAGGGGGTCGCGGGTCATCACTTCCAGATGCTCCGGCGCGATCTGGTTGGCAAGCGCTACCATCTGGGCAAAGCTTTGGCAAAGGATGACGGCACCGAAGTTTTCCAGCGCCTCGTCGATGATCGTTTCGCGGGACAAAAGCTTTTTCTGCCGTTGGATCTCTTCGACGGTTTTTTGGCAGACCGTTTCGTCGGTGCAGAGAAGGATCGAAGAAGCGAGGCGGTCGTGCTCCGCCTGACTCATCAGGTCCGCCGCCAGAAACCTGGGATCGGCGGTCTCGTCGGCGACCACCAGAATCTCGCTGGGTCCGGCGATCATGTCGATATCCACCTGACCGTACAAAAGCTTTTTGGCGGTGGCAACATAGATGTTGCCCGGTCCCACGATCTTATCCACCTGCGGGATGCTCTCGGTGCCGTAGGCCAGTGCCGCCACCGCCTGCGCGCCGCCGGTGAGGAACACCCGGTCCACCCCGGCGATGGCTGCCGCGGTGAGGATGTCCGGATTGGCTTTGCCGTCTTTTCCGGGCGGGGTGACCATGACCAGCTCTTTCACGCCGGCGATGCGGGCGGGGACCGCGTTCATCAAAACCGACGAGGGGTAGGCGGCGGTGCCGCCGGGAACATACAGTCCCACCCGGGCAAGACCCCGGACCCGCTGACCTAAGATCACGCCGTTGGGCTGCGTGTCGATAAAGCTCTGCTGCTTTTGTCTTTCGTGGAATTTTGCGATATTCTCAGCCGAATTGCGCAGCGCCCTGACGAATTTGGGATCCGCCGCCGCCAGCGCCGCCTCGATCTCCTCTTTGGAAATTTCCAGCTTGTCGGGGGCTTTGCCGTCAAACTTTTCGGCATACATCGCAAGGGCTTTGTCGCCGTCGCGGCGAACGGTCTCGATGATCTCGGTGACCACCGCGGTGACCTTGCGGTCCACCTCGCCGCTGCGGGATTTTAAAAGAGAAAGGGCCTGCTGCTCGGCATTGCCGTCGGCCCGGATGATGTTCAGCATAAAGGGTCTCCTCCTGTTTTGTTATCGGTCGAGACCGGCTTCCAGCCGGCTGACCAGCGATTCGATCTCGTCTTTTCTCAGTTTCAAGCTGGCGATGTTCACCACCAGACGGGCGGAGATATCGCAGATCCAGCGGGTCACTTCCAGCCCGTTTTCCTTTAAGGTCGCGCCGGTCTCCACGATGTCCACGATGCCGTCGGCCAGTCCCAGAAGAGGTGCCAGCTCCACCGAGCCTTCGATCTTGACCACGTCCACGTCCATGGAGCGGTTTTCGAAATAGCTGCGGGCGATCTTGGGGTATTTGGTGGCGATGGTCTTGGAAGCGTAGCCGCCGAAAAAGTCCTCGCCTTTTTTAACTGCCAGGGCAAAGCGGCATTTGCCAAAGCCCAGATCCAAAAGCTCGTACAGGCTGTTTCCGTTTTCCAAAACGGTGTCTCTGCCCACGATGCCCATATCGCAGACGCCGTTTTCCACATAGGTGATCACGTCCGCCGCTTTTGCCAGCACCACTTCGGCGCCGATATCCGAAAGGGGAAGGATCAGCCGCCGACCCTTTTGGTGCAGAGCGGTGCAGTCCACGCCGATTTTTTCCAGCAGCGCTACCGTATCCTTTTCCAGCCGCCCTTTGGTCAGCGCGATGCGCAAAGGTCGTTTCATCTGACCGGTTCTCCTTTCCCGTCGATTTTTGTTGTTTTGTTTTCCTCTACAATATATAAGGTAGGGATGCCTTTTTGCGCGGCGTATTCCGCCGCTTCCTCTTTGCTTTGGTGCAGGCTCGTCTCGCACAAAAGACCCTGTCCGCACAGCTCATCCAGCAGGGACTGACCGGTGCGGCAGCTGTTTTCGTCCCAGAAAACCAGCGCGTCGGGACCCTTTTCCTGCAGGGGAGCCGTTTTCTGCAGATAGTCGGCGATGGCGTCGATCTGCAGAGCAAAGCCGATGGCGGGCTTCTGCAGTCCGAAATCGTCCAGCAGATGATCGTACCGACCGCCGGAGAGGACCGGCTGTCCCACACCGGACAGGTAGCCCCGGAACAAAACGCCGGTGTAGTACTCCGCCTGATTGACCAGACCGAAATCCACCAGTACGGTCAGATCCGGCTGTGCCTGCCGCAGCTGACGGTACAGGTTCTGGGTCTCCTGCAGCGCCGCCTGAAATTCCGGCTGGGAAGAAAGCTTGGCTGCCCGGGCAAACACCTCGCCGCCGCCGAACAGCTGCGGCAGCTTTTGCAGCGCCTGTGCCGTATCGACAGGACTCAGACCCTCCAGCAGCTCGCCGAGGGCGGCATAGCTTTTGGATTCGATCAGCTGCCGGATCTCTTCTTTGCGGCTTTCCGGTGCCGACAGCTCGTTGATGAGCGCCCGGAACACGCCGATGTGTCCGATCTCAAGGGTAAAGTCGCCGGCGCCGCAGGCGGCAAGACACCGCTGCGCGGTGAACAGCATCTCCAGATCCGCCTTTTGCCCTTTGGCGCCGATCAGCTCGGCACCGCACTGACTGACCTCGTCCAGCCGCCCGCGCATGGTCGGCTCGGACCGGAAGGCGGTTTGGCTGTAACACAGCCGCAGGGGATCTTTTTCATTCTGCAGGCGGGTGGCGCAAAGCCGTGCGATGGGAATGGTGGAATCGGGCCTTAAAACCAAAAGGCGACCCCGGCCATCCACCAGCTTGTACATACTTTCCTGCGGAAAGTAGCGGCTTTGGCCGAACAGGTCGTAGAATTCCATGGCGGGGGTCATCACCGGGCGAAAGCCCCGGCTCTGCAGCTGCCCCATCACAGCGGATGTGATATTTTGACGGACGGTGTATTCCTTAAAGAGGATGTCACGGGTGCCGTCCGGAGTGATCTTATCGTAGGTTCTCAAGACTTTTTCCTGCTTTCGCTTTAGTGTGCTAACATGATAACACGACAAACCCACGATGTCAATGCCCGTTCCGCATAACTTTCGCCGGATCGGTCGCCGCTTTTTGCCATTTTCCACAAATCCCCGCCGATTGACAAATCCTCTGCCGGATGGGATAATCAAAGCGGAAAGGGGAGAGCCTTTTGAAACAATACGAGTTTTTGCTGTTCGACGCCGACGGCACCCTGCTGAACTTTGATCTGTGCGAGGAAAAAGCCCTGCGGGATACGCTGGCCCATTATCAGATGGACGGCTCCGACGAAACGGTACATGCTTATCACAAATTCAACGCCGACCTGTGGGAACGCTTTAACCACGGGGAGATCGACCGCGCCTTTTTGCTCATCGACCGCTTTCGCCAGCTGATCGCCTATCTGGGTCGGCAGGACGACCCCGCCGCCGTCAACCGCTTTTATATGGAACAGCTCAGCTGCCATGCGGATCTGCTGGAGGAAAGCTGGGAAATTTGTAATATCCTTAAAGAAAAATACAAAATGTATATTATCACCAACGGCGCCAGCTTTACCCAGCACGGACGCTTTGCCGTTTGCCCCCTGACCCCGCTGTTCGAAAAGATCTTTATCTCCGAGGACATGGGGGTGCAGAAGCCCCATAAGGATTATTTCGATGCGGTGGCCGCCGATATCGAAGGCTTTGACCCGGAAAAAGCGCTGGTCATCGGCGATTCTCTCTCTTCGGACATTCTCGGCGCCAACAACGCCGGCATCGACTGTGTGTGGTACAATCCCGCCGCGCTGCCCATAAAAGAGGGGGTCCACTGCGAATATGAGGTGCGCCGCCTGCGGCAGCTTTTGGAGATTTTGGGCGAAGAATAAAAAATCCGAAAAAATTTGAATTTTATTGTTGACAACCGCAAATCCTTTTGATATAATAAGCAAGCGCCAATGAGATGAACCACTAGCTCAGTTGGCAGAGCATTTGACTTTTAATCAAAGGGTCCGGGGTTCGAATCCCCGGTGGTTCACCAGCAAAAAGCCACGACTTCGGTCGTGGCTTTTTTGTTTTTCCGGGACAGTTTCGTCCTTGGCTAAGAAAGAGTAAATTTTCCGCGGCCCCGACGGAAAGAAAACAAAGCAGGACATTTTGCGGTTTTTGCCCCCTTTTTTGTCGAAAAAAAGTATGATATAATCTATCTGTTATGGTCATTTGGCCGTCCGCGCGTTTGCGGGAAATACAAAGAAGGAGAGTTTCTTATGCTTGCACAGTTTTTTGCCTGGTATAACGGACTGACCGACAGTCTGCTGGGATCCCTTGTTCTGTTTGCGGCAGGCGTTGTCCTGCTGATCAAAGGCGGCGACTGGTTTGTTGACAGCGCCGTTGGCATCGCAAAACGGTTCCGTGTACCGGAGATCATCATCGGTGCTACCGTTGTTTCCATCGGTACCACTCTGCCGGAGGTAATGGTTTCGGTTACCGCGGCGGTAAACAACAATGGCGCCATCGCTTACGGCAACGCCATCGGTTCCATCATCTGCAACACCTCGCTGATCGCGGCGCTGACCATTGCCATCCGCCCCGCACCGGTGGACCGCAGTGCCGTTAAGACCCCTGTTCTGTTCTTCTTTGCCTCGGCTGCGATCTATGTCGTTGCGGCGTATGTATTCGGTCGCTTTGACAGATGGCTGGGCATCGTGATGCTGCTGGTCTTTGCGGTTTACATGACCATGACCATCCGCAAAGGCTTTGCCAATCCTGCCGAAGCTGCCTCGGAGCATGACGACGAAGCACCCGAGGGCTCTTTTGTAAAAGATCTGATCGTTCTTGTGATCAGCGCAGCACTCATTGCGATCGGCGCTGACATGCTGGAAGGCTCTTCCGTATCGCTGTCTCTGATGGCCGGCATCCCCACCGAGGTGGTTGGTGTTACCGTTGTTGCGCTGTGCACCTCGCTGCCCGAGCTGGTCACCGCTGTCACCGCTCTGATAAAAGGTCACGGCGCGCTGTCGCTGGGCAACATCATCGGTGCGAACATCTTCAATCTGGTACTGGTATCCGGCTGTGCTGTTACCATTTCTCCCTTTACCATTCCCGAGGGAAGCAAGCTGTTCGGCTACAACACCTCTCAGCTGATCGAGATCCCGCTGATGATCGCGGTCATGGCGCTGATGACGCTGCCCACTCTGAAAAAGGGCAAGCTGCAGCGCTGGCAGGGTGTGACCCTGCTGGGCATCTACGCCGCATTCGTGGTACTGCAGGTTTTGATCGCTCTGCACATCTTCTAGGCCCGAAGGTCGGGCTCCCGATGACGGGATTTCGGCCGATCCGGCAGGAAACTGCATCACCCGCGGCTGAGCTTATACGAAAAAAGACCCCATCCTCTTGGATGGGGTCTTGCTTTTTGCAGGGCTATTTGCAGGCGAGAACGGCTTTGTAGAAGTCGTTCATCTCTTCCTCGGTGGAGAACACCGCCACATACATCCGGTTGCCCATGGCGCCTGCCAGCGCGTCGGGGATGCGTCCGACCATCTTCATCTGGCTGCCGTAGCGGTCCATAATGTCCTCGTGGGTCAGGACGAAATCCTTGCCGTCACGCAGTCCGGCAAAGGCGCAGAACTGATGGTCGCCCACCGGCATCTGCGAATCGCCGTAAGCGATCATGTCCGCCCAGATCTTGTAGACGTTGGTGGAATGGGCAAAGTTGATCATGTCGGGGGTAAAGCCGCCGCAGGGGCGCATGTTGACCTCCAGCGCCATAATCTGACCTTTTTTGCCCAGACCCTCGTGGTCGGACAGCAGACGGAAGAACTCAAAGTGAACGAAACGGCTCTTTACGCCAAAGCTCTTAACGGTGGCACGACCGGCGGCACGGGTGTCCTCCGGCAGATCTTTCAGGATGTAGTAGA
The DNA here is from genome assembly GCA_017408855.1 of Oscillospiraceae bacterium. Classification (GTDB taxonomy): domain Bacteria; phylum Bacillota; class Clostridia; order Oscillospirales; family Ruminococcaceae; genus UBA3818. The sequence goes on from JAFQTW010000069.1 coordinate 31,528, forward strand.
TGGAGTTGTCGTTGTCGTTTACAATGTCCATGACCGAGTTGGGGGTCACGTTGCCGGTCTCGAACAGCGGCTCGCCGTTTTCGTCGATGATGGCATCGTAGCTGTTTACCTCGGCGTGGACGAACTCTTCCATGATATAGGGTACGTTTTCCGGACGGCTCGCCATAAAGTGGGACAGATCCTCGTCGGATTTGAGCTTGTAGGTCGCCGCGGCGCCAACGCCGTTGTCCGGCTTGACCACCACCGGATAGCCGACCTCTTCGATAAAGGCGCGGCAGCCGGTCCAGTCATCCACCAGATGGTAGCGGGCAACGGGAATGCCCACCTTCTGATAGTATTCCTTCATCTTGGATTTGTACTTGATGCGGGGCAGGTCGTATACCTGAAAACCGCTGTTGATGTTAAAGTCGGTGCGCAGATGCGCATCCTGCTCCAGCCAGTATTCGTTGTTGGATTCCAGCCAGTCGATCCGTCCGTATTTAAAGGTAAAGAAAGCAACGGCACGGTATACCTCGTCGTAGTTTTCCATCGAGCCGACCTTGTAGTATTCGGTCAGACTCTCCTTCAGTTCCGGCATCAGCTCGTCGTAGGGCTGATCACCGATGCCCAGCACGTTCATGCCGTTGTTTCTCATTTCTCGGCAGAACTGCCAGTAGTTGGTGGGAAAGTTGGGGGAAATAAAGATCACATTTTTCATGTTTTTCAACTCTTTTCGCTCAAAAATGTCAGAATACAAAGCCTTTTACAGCAGTTTGGGCAGGAAGTAGATCACCTGCTTGTACCACCATTCCCAGTCGTGGAACACATCGTGTCCCCAAACATCCACCCACAGATGGATGCCCTTTTCCTCGAACAGCTGCTTTAACCGCAGGGTGGTGTCCGGCTGCTCCCAGCTGCCCTGACCCACGCAGATCACGCCCTTGCCCTCGTTGATCTTGCCGATGAAGGGATGGTCGGCGGGCAGGTTCGCCATGTAGTGGACGGGCGAGTTCTGGTAGACCACCTCATCCATGTAAGAGCCAAAGCCGTATTCCGAGGTAAAGATGCCGGACAAAGCCAGGCAGTTGTCGAACACCTCGGGGAACCGCAGCCGCAGGTTCACCGCATGGGAGGCGCCCAGGCTGCAGCCAAAGGTCATGATGCGCTGGTCAAAGCCGTTTCTCTCGGCGGCACGGCTGCGCAGAAAGGGAGAAGCCTCGTCCACCAGATAGCGGATCCAGCTTTCGTGGCGGCGGGCCCGCCAGAAGGGGTTGCCGTTGGGGTCGGACCAGGTCTCTTTGTCCATGGTGTCGATGGCAAGGACCATGATCTGACCCGATTCGATCCAGGGCGCCATGGTGCCGGCCAGATGAAAGTTTTCAAAATCGAAAAAGCGGCCGTCCTGGCAGGGGATGAACAGGACCGGCTTTCCGCCGTGACCGTAAACCTTGCACTCCATCTCCCGGTCGAGATTGGGACTGTACCATTTGGTGTAAAACGTCTCCATAGGAAACACCTCCTTTTATTCTTGCGGGTTTTCCTCGTCCGCCTGATAAAACAGGGCCTGCATAAAACTGGGGATCTGCTTTTCCCAGCTGGCTTCGCAGTGGGTGCCGCCGGGAACGATGCGGAAGGAGACCGACACGCCCCGCTGACACAGACGGGTCACGCAGCGCAGCAGCGCGGGCAGCATATCCTTGTGATTGGCGATCTCTTTCTCTCCGTAGTCCAGATACAGCGCCGTGTCGCCGTGCAGCCGCGCGGTCTGCAGCATCCGGTCGAAACGCCGCGGTGCCACCCAGACCGAAGGGGACAGCGCCGCCCCGCGGGAAAAGACCGCGTTGTAGGCCATCACGCCGTAAAGGGTCATCAGCCCGCCCATGGAAGAGCCGGCCAGAAAGGTATGCTCCCGGTCGGGCAGCGTGGGATAGCGGCTGTCGATAAAGGGCTTAAAGACCCCGACCAGATAGTCCATGGTCTTTTTGCCCCGTCCGGAGATCTTGCCGATGTTTTTTGCGGAAAAGGAAAAGGGAGAATATTCGCTCAGCCGTCCGCCGTCGGGATGGTGGTTGCATTCCACCGCCGCCACGATGAGCGGGACTTCGTTTTCCTCCAGATACTCTTTCATCCCCCAGCTTTTGCCGTAGGTGGCATCCTTGTCGAAAAAGACGTTGTGTCCGTCGAACATATAAAGGACCGGATAGCGCCGGTCTGGATGAGAAGCCGCCTCGTCCGGGACGTAAATGTAAGCCCAGCGCGGCTCGCGGCCGGTCAGAGTCGGGATGGTGACCTTCCATTTTCGGATCACGCAAACGCCTCCCTTTGAAATGATAGTCCATTATAGCACAAAACGGTCTGTCTTGCAACAAACCGTCTTTGCTGTGCGGACGGCTACCGGAAAAGTGCCTGCAGCTGTCCGATCAAATTTTCTGCCGAAGCTTTCAAAAAAGCCAGTTTTTCTTTTTCCTGCAGATACAGCTGTTCCCAGTCTGTCTCCGGGAGAGAGACCGTCAGCTTCGGCGCCGTCAGGTCGTGGGGGTTGAGCCACCCGGAAGAGACGCCGCTGCCGCCCCAGCCGTCCAAAAGCTGCTGCCCCTCGCCCAGAAACCAGACCTTCGCCGGGTCGAGGGTGGAATCCACCGAACCTTTTTTGATGATCTTTCCCGATGAGCGGATGCCCACCGCGTGCTGCGGATAAGCGGTATCGCTGTCAAATTCCAGATGCAGATGGGGTCCCGATGTATTGGCGCCGGTGTTCCCGTAGACCCCCAGCTTTTCGCCCCGCAGCACCGTCTGCCCCGCCCGGACCGAGATCTTGTCCAGATGGAACATCCGGCAGGCGAGGGACAGGACCCGCCCGTCCGGCAGGCAGACGTCGGGAAACAAAAGCACCAGGGCGTTTCCCATCCGCTCTTTTGCGGAATTTCCGTCCATCCCCGCGGCGATGACGGTGCCGTTTCCCGGGGAATAAACGGTGCGGTTTTTGTCCGGCTCGCCAAGGTCGATGCCGTAGTGGGGATAGCCCCAGCTTTTTTGATAGGCGGCGGTCTTGTAGCCGGCGTTGACGTTGCAGTTTCGAAGGGGAAGGATCAGCTTCTGACTCATGGCTGCTCCTTTCCGTCACCTTTGTCCTTCAGCAGGTCGATGGCGTTTTTCAGCGGCTTTGGGATGGGTACCCCCATCAGCCCCGCGTTTTCCAGCAGGCTGATGGCTTCGCCCGCCAGAAAGGCGGTGACGGTGCCGTCCCGGATGACCGAGCTGCCCATGAGCCGGTCCAGTGCCGCCGCCACCAGCACCACCATCAGCGCGCCGCCCTTGCGCCACAGCCCCTGCCGGCAGACCTGCGAGGACAGCGCCCCCGATTCGGTTTTGTTGGAACGGTGGAACACCGCTGCCACCACAAGTCCCGACAGATAATCCAGCCCCATAAAAGAAAGCAGCGTCCAGAACAGTCCGTCCAGACCGCCGAACAGAAAGGACGCGCCTGCGCCCGCCGTGGCTGCGGCGGCGGACAGGACCTTCATCCAGCCGTTATTCATCGCCGTCACCTTCTTCCTCCTTCCAAAAGACCAGCTGACCGCTGAGCGGTTTTTCCTGCGGACAAAGATGAGAGTCTCTGTCCAGCAGATGAAAAGGGTCGTGAACCCTTTTCGCATCGTAATGGTTTGTCATATTGCCCTCCTCTTGACAGTTACGCGTTTGTATTCTATATTTGAGTAAAGCTTACTCGTTCGCGTAGTAACTTCGTATTATAATACGCGTTTGCGTAATAATCAAGAGGGAGCGGAAAATTATGAGCCTTCTGTACGAAAATCTGGCCCGCCTGTGTCAGGAAAAGGGCATCACCCCCTACCGGATGTGCCGGGACTGCGGCATCCAGCCCAGCGTGATGACCGACCTTAAAATGGGGCGGCGCAAAACCGTAAAAGCCGAAACGGCGGGACGTCTCGCCGCCTACTTCGGGGTAACGGTCCCCGTCCTTCTGGGCGAAGAAGAGGACCCGCAGCTCACCGACCGGGCGCTGAAGTTCGCCCTCTTCGGCGGCGAAGCCACCGATGCCCAGCTGGAAGAGGTGCGCCAGTTCGCAAAATTCGTCCGTGCCCGGGACAAAGCGGAAGGCAGGGGAGAATAGCCATGGCCTTTGCCTATATGGTCCGCTGCGCCGACGGCTCATTGTACAGCGGCTGGACCTACGACCTTGCCGCCCGTGTCGCCGCCCACAACAGCGGGCAGGGAGCCAAGTACACCCGGTCCCGCCTGCCGGTGGAGCTGGTCTGGTGGGAATCCTTTTCCACAAAAGAAGAAGCCATGAGCCGGGAATGGCATCTGAAAAAGCTTTCCCGTGCCCAAAAACTTGCGCTGATCGAGGGCTTCGTGGTATAGTTTGAGAAATAAGGAAAATCCGTCTGAAAAGGAGACGTTTTTATGGGTAAGATCACATTTTTCGACCGTCTGGGCGAGATCCTCGACCGTGTGATGAGCTTCACCGTCGGCTCGCTGACCCTGGGCAAACTCTTTTCCGCCCTGCTGCTTCTGGCGGTCTGTCTGACCGGAGTCAAGATCCTGATGCGGATGGTGGACCGGCTTTTGCAGAAGGGGGACATCCCCAAAACGCTGCATACCTTTATCCGTTCCGCCGCCAAGGTGATCCTGCTGCTTTTGACCTTTTTGCTGGTGGCAGAGCGGCTGGATATCGACGTGACCTCGCTGATCACCGTCATGGGCGTTGCCGGTCTCGCCGTTTCGCTGGCGCTGCAGGATGCTTTGTCCAAGCTGGTGGGCGGCATGATGCTGCTGGCAGCCAAGCCCTTTGTGGTCGGCGATTTTATCGATGCCGGCGCCAACAGCGGTACCGTCAGGGAGATCGGCCTTGTGTACACCTGCCTTGCCACCGTGGACAACAAGATCGTCTACCTGCCCAACAACGACATCGCCTCTTCCCGGGTCATCAACTATTCGGCGCAGGACAAACGCCGGGTGGATATCATCGTCTCCGCTTCTTACGGGGATGACTGCGAAAAGGTAAAACAGGCGCTGCGGGAGGTGCTGGACAGGGTTCCCGGTATTCTGTCGGAGCCGGAGCCCTTTGTGGCGGTTTCTTCCTACGGCGAAAGCGCCATCCAGTATGTGGTCCGCGCCTGGACCTCTACCGATGACTACTGGGATGTGTATTTTGCCATCACCGAACAGACCCGTCCCGCCTTTTTAAAGCACGGGATCGAAATGACCTACAACCACCTGAACGTCCATGTAAAACAGGACTGAGCCGACCGACACCGAAGGAGGACCCCCATGCTGTACAGCCGACTGGAAACGCCCCGTCTTTTTCTGCGGGAATGGCACGAAAGCGATCTGGAAGATCTGTTTTCCTACGCCGCCGACCCCGATGTGGGTCCCGCCGCCGGATGGCCGCCCCACACCGATCGCAGCGTTTCCCGGGAGATCCTGTGGCAGTTTATGGATAAAGGTGAGGTCTGGGCCATCGTGGACAAAAAGACCCACAAGGTCATCGGCTCGCTGGGTCTGCACCCCGACCGCAGAAGGGATAACCCCAACTGCCGCAGTATCGGGTATGTGCTGTCCAAAGATTTCTGGGGGCAGGGGCTGATGACCGAGGCGGTCCGGCAGGTGATGCGCTACGCCTTCGACACCCTGCGGCTGGATATGCTCACCGTTTACCACTATCCCTTCAACGACCGCTCCCGCCGGGTCATCGAAAAGTGCGGCTTTGTCCGGGAGGGCGTTTTGCGCCGCAGCTTTTCGCGGTACGACGGCGCCGTCCTCGATTCGGTCTGCTACTCCCTTCTGCGGGAAGAATATCTGAAACAGAAATGATCTGAAAACAAAAATCCCGCCCTGGGCGGGATTTTTCCTTTTTGCGGAAAAGGAGGGCGGACCGCAGGATTTTCTTTGTTAATTTTGGAACAAACCCCGAAAAAAGCAAGTTTTCGTCTTGAAACCGCTTGCGGAAAGTGGTAGAATCATTAAGGTGAAGTCTTTCTGCCGTTTGATCTGGTTTGCAAGCAGATCAAACCTCTAAGACGGCTCCTGCAAAAATGCAGAAATTTTAAGGGAGGAATTAACTATGGCAAGAAAAATGAAGACCATGGACGGTAACAACGCTGCCGCGTACGCTTCTTATCCTTTTACCGACGTTGCTGCGATTTACCCCATCACTCCTTCTTCCGTAATGGCTGAAGTGACTGATAAATGGTCTGCCGATGGCAAAGTAAACCTGTTCGGCCAGAAAGTAAAAGTAGTCGAGATGCAGTCCGAGGCCGGCGCAGCCGGTACCGTACACGGCTCTCTGCAGGGCGGTGCGCTGACCACCACCTACACCGCTTCTCAGGGCCTGCTGCTGATGATCCCCAACATGTACAAAATCGCTGGTGAGCTGCTGCCCTGCGTGATCAACGTATCCGCTCGCTGCGTAGCTTCTCACGCACTGAACATCTACGGCGATCATTCCGACGTATACGCCTGCCGTCAGACCGGTTTTGCTATGCTGTGCTCTCAGAACCCTCAGGAGGTTATGGACCTGGGCGCAGTCGCTCACCTGTCTACCATTAAAGGCCGCGTTCCTTTCGTTCACTTCTTTGACGGTTTCCGTACTTCCCACGAGATCCAGAAGATCGAGATCTGGGACGACGAGGATCTGAAAGAGATGCTGGATATGGACGCTGTAAAAGCATTCAAAAACCGCGCTCTGAACCCCAACCATCCCGTTCTCCGCGGTACTGCTCAGAACCCCGACATCTTCTTCCAGGCTCGTGAGGCCTGCAACCCCTACTACGAGGCTATGCCCGGTATCGTAGAGGAGTACATGAACAAAGTCAATGCCAAGATCGGCACAGACTACAAACTGTTCAACTACTACGGCGCTGCCGATGCTGAGCACATCATCATCGCTATGGGTTCCGTATGTGACACCATCGAAGAGACTGTTGACTACATCAACGCTGCCGGCGGCAAAGTTGGTCTCGTAAAAGTCCGTCTGTACCGTCCCTTCTCCAAAGAGCATCTGCTGAAAGCGATCCCCGCTTCTGTTAAGACCATCTCCGTTCTCGACAGAACCAAAGAGCCCGGTTCCATCGGCGAGCCTCTGTACCTCGACGTTGTTATGGCTCTGCGCGGCACCGAGTTCGGCAACCTGCCCGTATACGCTGGCCGTTACGGTCTGGGCTCCAAAGACACCGTTCCCGCTGACATCTTTGCTGTTTACAAAAACGCTGAGACCGGCGCGAAACCCCAGTTCACCCTGTCCATCCACGACGATGTGACCGGTCTGTCTCTGGATCGCGAAGAGGCTCCCGACACCCAGGCAAAAGGCACCACCGCCTGCAAATTCTGGGGTCTGGGCTCTGACGGTACCGTTGGCGCAAACAAAAACTCCATCAAAATCATCGGTGACCACACTGATAAATACGTTCAGGCTTACTTCGATTACGACTCCAAAAAGTCCGGCGGTCTGACCTGCTCTCACCTGCGCTTCGGCGACAGCCCCATCAAATCCACCTACCTGATCAACAAAGCAAACTTTGTTGCTTGTCATAACCCCGCTTACATCGGCAAATATGACATGGTACAGGATCTGGTTGACGGCGGCACCTTCCTGCTGAACTGCGGCTGGGATATGGCTGAGATCGAGAAGAGACTGCCTGATAAAGACAAAAAATACATCGCTGAGCACAACATCCAGTTCTACACCATCGACGGCATCAAGATCGGCCGTGAGATCGGTCTGGGCGGCAGAATCAACACCGTTCTGCAGTCTGCATTCTTCAAACTGGCCAACATCATCCCCGCCGATGATGCTATCCGTTACATGAAAGCTGCTGCAAAAGCTTCTTACGGCAAAAAGGGTGACAAAGTTGTTCAGATGAACTACGACGCCATCGACCGCGGCGCAGACGGTCTGGTTAAGATCGACGTTCCTGCTTCCTGGAAAGAGGCAAACGGCGAGCACAAACTGCCCGTTGCTACCGGCGATCGCAAAGAGGTTGTTGATTTCGTTAACAACATCCTGATCCCCTCCACCCATCAGCACGGCAACGAGCTGCCTGTTTCCGCATTCAAAGGCGCTGAGGACGGTACCTTCCCCCAGGGCTCCGCTGCATTCGAGAAACGCGGTATCGCTGTTGACGTTCCTGTTTGGAACCCCGAGAACTGTATCCAGTGTAACTTCTGTGCTTACGTTTGTCCGCACGCCGTTATCCGTCCCATCGTAATGGATGAGGCTGAGCTGGCTGCTGCTCCCGCAGGCACCAAGTCCGCTGATATGACCGGTATGCCCGGCAAGAAGTTTGTTATGACCGTTTCCGTACTTGACTGTACCGGTTGTGGTTCCTGCGCAAACGTATGCCCCGGCAAGAAAGGCAACTAAGCACTCGTTATGCAGTCTCTGGATACTCAGAGAGCAGAGCAGGAAGTATTCGCATACGGCCAGTCCCTGCCTGAGAAACCCGAGGTTAAAGAGAAATTCAAAGAGACCACCGTTAAGGGCAGCCAGTTCAAACAGCCCCTGCTCGAATTCTCCGGCGCTTGTGCTGGTTGTGGTGAGACTCCTTACGCGAAACTGGTAACCCAGCTGTTCGGCGACAGAATGTACATCGCCAACGCTACCGGTTGTTCCTCCATCTGGGGCGGTTCCGCACCTTCTACTCCTTACACCGTGAACAAAGAGGGCAAAGGTCCTGCTTGGGCTAACTCCCTGTTCGAGGATAACGCTGAGTACGGTTACGGTATGTACCTGGCTCAGGCTACCATGAGAAAAGCCGGCATCGAGAAAGTTCTGGAGCTGGCTAAGATCACCAAGTCCGAAGAGAAGAAAGCTGCTTGCGAGAAATTCCTGTCTACTGTTGAAGACGGCAACGCAAACAAAGCTGCTACCGAAGAGCTGATCAAAGTTCTCGAGGCTTCCTCCGATTGTCCTTACTGCCAGGCTATCCTGGAATACAAAGATTTCCTCAACAAGAAATCCGTATGGATCTTCGGTGGTGACGGCTGGGCTTACGATATCGGCTTCGGCGGTCTGGACCATGTAATCGCTTCCGGCGAGGACGTAAACATCCTGGTATTCGATACCGAGGTTTACTCCAACACCGGCGGTCAGTCCTCCAAATCCACTCCTACCGGTGCTGTTGCTCAGTTCGCAGCTGCTGGTAAAGAGGTTAAGAAGAAAGACCTGGCTGCCATCGCAATGAGCTACGGCTACGTATACGTTGCTCAGGTTGCTATGGGTGCTGACTACAACCAGTGCATCAAAGCCTTCACCGAGGCTGAGAGCTACCATGGTCCTTCCATCATCATCGCTTACGCTCCTTGTATCAACCACGGTATCCGTGCCGGCATGAGCCAGGCTCAGACCGAGATCAAAAACGCAGTTGCTGCCGGTTACTGGCATACCCTGCGCTTCGATCCCAGACTGGCTGCTGAGGGCAAAAACCCCTTCCAGCTGGATTCCAAGGCTCCCACCGCTGACTACAAAGAGTTCATCGGCGGCGAGGTTCGTTACAGCAGCTTGACCCGTGCATTCCCGGACCGTGCAGTTGACCTGTTCGAGAAAGCCGAAGAGACTGCAAAAGCGAAATACGAGCATCTGGTAAGACTGTCCAAACTCTACGACGTAGAATAATTTGACAGCTTAGCCAAGGCTTAACGCACAACAAAGGCCCCATCCGTTTGGATGGGGCCTTTTTGCATCTGCTTTTGACTTTCGCCGGCAAAAGGGCTACAATAGTCCCAGAAAGGGGAGAGGGACTTGATCTATACCGTTACCTTAAATCCCGCGCTGGACTATATCCTGTCCGCCGACGAGATCGCTTACGGCCGCGTGAACCGCGCCAAAGAAGCGGCGGTCACCTTTGGCGGAAAGGGCATCAACCAAAGCGTGATGCTGCGCAATCTGGGAGTCGAATCGGTGGCTTTGGGCTTTGCCGGCGGCTATACCGGCCTCAAATTACGGCAGCTGCTGGGAGTAGAAGGAGTCTCCCATCGGCTGACCGAAATTTCCGGCGAGACCCGCATCAACCTAAAGCTCCGGGCGCAGCAGGAGACCGAGATCAACGCCGCGGGACCGGTCATCCGACCGCTGGAGCTGATGGAGCTGACCGAGCAGATCGGCGAGCTTTGCGAAGGGGACGTTCTGTCCCTGGGCGGGAGTGTTCCGGCAGGGCTGGAAAAAGCGGTATTGAAAGAGCTGATCGAGTCCGCGCCCGACGGGGTCTTTACGGTGGTGGATGCCGACGGCGAAGCGCTGCGGCTGGCGCTGCAGGCGGGCCCCGACCTTGTAAAACCCAACATCCACGAAGCCGCCGCCCTTTTGGGAACAGAGGCTGACCCCGACCGGTCGGAAGAGATCTGCCGTGCCCTGCAAAAACAAGGCGCCAAAAACGTCCTGCTTTCGATGGGGAGCCGCGGCGCTGCCCTTTTGTGGGGCGAAGATCATTTCGTGATGAATGCCCCCTCCGGTTCGGTAAAGGGGACCACCGGTGCCGGCGACAGTCTGCTGGCAGGCTTTCTGGCAGGACTGAGCCAGAAACGGGATCCGGCAGGCGCCTTGCATCTGGCGGTCGCCGCCGGCTCTGCCACCGCCTTTTCGGGACAGCTGGCGCAGGGCAAAACCGTACAGATCATCGAAAATCTCATGAGAATGCGATAAAGGAGAAGCGATATGAAAGCGAACATCCCTCAGAACCGCCCGACCATTCTGGTCTACAACCTGACCGAGCAAAGCCGAGAGGGTCTTGCCAAGCTTTGCTGGGAAGACGGCATCCTCCTGCGGGAGATCCGTGACCCGCAGCTGGGCTGCAAGATGATCGACCTTGCCGTCGGCACCGCCGGGTCCGCCCCGTGGGAAGGGACCGCCCCCGCCAGAGAAGCGATGATCTTTTGCTTTATGGACAGGAAGGTGCTGTACTTCTTCCTCGATCAGATGAAGGAAGCGGGCGTGTCGGTAGAGCTGAAAGCCATGCTCACCCCCACCAGCCAGAACTGGACCCTCGGCGACCTTTTGCTGGAGCTGGAGGAAGAGCATCTGGCCATGACCCAGAAACAATAAGGATCAAAAACAGTCGGTAAAACCGGGATTTGACGGAGCTGCGATATGAAACTGAAAAATATTTTGATCGTTGTAAAAGATATCGAAAAATCAAGGGTCTTTTATCACGATCTGTTTGGCATAGACCTGGTGCTTGATAACGACGGCAACATGGTTTTGACCGAAGGGCTTGTTCTTCAGGACGAGAAAATATGGAAAAACTTTTTGGAGAAAGACATCCTTTCCAAAAGTAATTCCTGTGAACTGTATTTTGAAGAACAGGATATCGAAGGCTTTATCAAAAAGCTGGAAAGCCTGTATCCCGATATCGAATATGTCAATCGTCTTATGACCCATAGCTGGGGACAACGGGTGATCCGGTTCTATGATTTGGACGGGAATTTGATCGAAGTCGGAACACCGGTGTAAAAAACAGATCCGGATCGACCAAACCGAAAAACGAGAAAAGCCAAGCTGCATTTTGCAGCCTGGCTTTTTTGCTTTTGATCACCGCGCAAGCGGTTTTTTATCTTGTTCCGATTATTTCACCCGGCGATAATAAAGTCCGCGGGTGATGTTTTCCCGCTTGCCGCCGGTTTGGTATTCCTGCAGGATGCGGGCGGCTTCGTCCGGCGTTTCGTCGGTAAAGTAGAGGGTCAAAAAGTCAAGCCCCCGGGTCTCCCGCAGGCGGTCCGCAAGATACAGCGGCAGGAAGTTGTAGACCTGTGCGCCGCCTTTTGCGCCGCCGTCATGACGGCGGGAGCAGTCCACCACAAAGGGATTGCCCCGGCGGTCCTTCATCACCCGAAAACCGCGGCAGCCGCGGCAGCCCTGATCCGCCGAAGCGGGACAGTTGCGCACCGTCATCAAAGGCAGCCGCCCGTAGGCGAAGATGCCTCGGGGGATGATCGGCGCCATGGCGGTGCAGTCGGTCATGGCCATCTCCATGGACAGGGTGGCGGCGGATACGCCCATCTCAGCAAGACGGGCAAGGCTTTCCCGGTTGGTCACATTCAGCTGCATATCGCCAAGGACGGTCAGACCCGCTTTTTTTGCGGGCAAAATGCCGCCTAAATTGCTGACAAATGTGTATTTTATTCCTTTTTCCGCGACTTTTTGCAGCTTTTCTTCCAGCTTTTCGTCGAACAAAAGGGGCGGAAGCTGCGCCGCGATCTTGTTTTCATAGCCGGTCCCGGGCATCTCCAGAATGCGGTCCAGCGGCAGGATGACCATCTTGACCGCCTCCCATTTTTCCCGCGGCAGCTGACCGGGATACTCCAGACGGACCCACAGGTCGGGTCGGCGGGTTGGGTCGGCAGCGGGGAAGGGTTCGGCTTTTTGCGGCACAAAGGGGATGGGATGGGTCTCGCTGCGCTGGGCGATGAGGTTTTCCACCGCTTCCCGGCGCAGACGGTTCAGTTCCGATACCGGGATGGCAAGCCCCTCGTCCAGCGAAAGGGTGCAGTTTTTCAGATGGAAGGGGGTGCCGCCCAGTTTTCCAAGGCTCTGCCGCACCATCTCGTCGGAGGTGGGCTTGTTGATGGCCTGCTGGGGCACTTCGCCCGAAACCGAGGCTTCTCTGCCCTCGGCATCGTGCAGGGTCAGGCGGACCGGCTCATTCTCACGGGCGGAAAATTCCGCGAAGAGGGGGACCAGCCCCGTCTCTTTGGCGTACAGGCGGGCGAGATTTTTAAGGAGCGCCGGCGAAGCGGCGGTCACATCTTCTTTCTGGCGGGTGCCGAACATATTGGCTCCCATTTTTCCGGTAAAGTAGCCGTCGGTAAAGCCCGAGCGGGAAAAGACCGCCTGCAGCGTTTCCAGATCCGGCTTTTCGCCCCGCAGCGCCGCCTTTCCGGCGGTGACTGCCGCGGCAACATACTCGGGACGTTTCATTCTTCCCTCGATCTTTAAAGAGCAGACCCCCATCTGCGCCAGGCGGTCCACATGGGAAAAGAGGCTCATGTCCTTGAGGGAAAGTCCGCAGCGGTTGGGATTTTTCTCATAAAAGGGCAGACGGCAGGGCTGGGCGCACAGTCCCCGGTTGCCCGAACGCTCGCCGGCTACGGCGGAGAGATAGCACTGTCCCGACAGGCACATGCACAAAGCGCCGTGGACAAAGGTCTCCACCTCCATCTCGCAGCTTTGGCAGACCCGTTCGATCTCTTTTTCGCTCATTTCCCTCGCCAAAACCGCGCGGGAATAGCCGTAGTCCTCCAACAGCGCAACGCCGTCGGGGTTATGCAGGCTCATCTGGGTGGAGGCATGGATCACCATGTCCGGCGCTTCCCGCCGGATTATCCGGGCAAGTCCCAGATCCTGCACGATCAAAGCGTCCACGCCGGCTTCGCAGGCAGCACGGACCGTCTCCATCGCCTCGTCCATCTCCCGGTCAAAGACCAGGGTGTTCACCGTCAGATGGACCTTGGTCCCGTGCAGATGGCAGAACTGCACCGTTTCACGCAGCGATTCCAGATCAAAGTTTTTCGCGTTGCGGCGGGCGTTGAAACTGCCCGCACCAAAATAAACCGCGTCGGCGCCGCACAGCACCGCCGCGGTCAGCTGCTCCGGACCGCCCGCAGGGGCCAGAAGCTCGATCTTCTGTTTACTGATGGGCTTTTGCATCGTCCAGCTCCTGTTTGAGTTTCGCGCACTCCCGTTTTAAGCGGGCAGCTTCCCGTTTGGCATCCTCCGCTTCGATGCGGTATTTTGCCGCGTCGCCCAGATAGCCGGTCAGCTGATTGCGCATCCGGTCGGTATTTTCCTCCGCCTTGCGGTAGTTATCCATATAGTTTAACAGACACAGCACCAACGCGTCGGTCAGGCTCATAGAAGCGCTGGCCGAAAGCATATCCCCGATCTGACCGTTGAGCTGCGCTGCCAGCTCTTTGACATACTCTTCCGGCTCGGGGGTGGTGATGGTGTACTTGGCACCGAGAACTTCGATTTTTACCCGATTGATAGGGTCCATAGCGGTTCCGCCTTTCTGCGGGCAAACTTCCCGCGGAGTGGATTTTCCCCCGGGGGGAAAGGGTGGATAAAGTTATTTTTATTATACTACGTTTTCTTTCCCGGGAAAAGAGGGGAAGAAAAAATCCTGAGGCTTTTTAGGGACAAGAGCGGGAAACTGGGACACCGAACAGCCAAAAGAAGGCCATTTTTCCCGCGATTTTGCGCCATTTTGACGGCTTGCCTTTTGCCGGTTCTTTTTGTATAATAATATGGTATATGTACGTCAATAATGGGGCATTGTTCCCGAGGAATAGACAAAGGAGAATTATGATATGGAACACCTTTCCAAGGCCGAGATGAAAAAACGCATCGAAGACAATCTCAGCCGGTTGTTTGATGTAGATCCCAAAAAGGCATCGGACGATCAGTTCTACAAAGCAACCTCGCTGATGGTGCGGGAGATCCTGACCGAAAAGAGAAAGAGCTTTTCCGCTTACACCCATGCCAACGGAAACAAAGAGGTTTACTATCTTTCCATGGAGTTTCTGATGGGTCGTTCCCTCAAAAGCTCCCTGTATAATCTGGAGATCGTAGAGGACGTGAAAGAAGTTCTCGCCGAGATGGGCGTAAAGCTTCACCGTCTGTATGAATATGAGCCGGACCCCGGTCTTGGCAACGGCGGTCTGGGCCGACTGGCCGCCTGCTATCTGGACGGTCTGGCTTCGCAGGATTACAGCGCCACCGGCTACTGCATCCTGTACGAGTACGGCATCTTCAAGCAGAAGATCATCGACGGCTGGCAGACCGAGCTGCCCGACTACTGGCTGCCCGGCGGCGAGATCTGGCTGGAGCCCAACCCCGATCAGGCCATCGACGTGCGCTTTGGCGGCGAGGTCGAGGAGTTCTGGGATTATGGCTACCATCACATCAACCACAAAAACTTCAGCACCGTTAAAGCGGTGCCCTACGACCTGCCCGTGTCCGGCTACAAGACCCCCGGCGTCAGCAATCTGCGCCTGTGGAAGGCGGTTTCCCCCGGCATCGACATGGATTCCTTCAACCGCGGCGACTATCTGTCCGCCCTGAGCCAGAACTCCATGACCGAGGTCATCTCCAAGGTGCTGTACCCCAACGACAGCCATATGGAAGGCAAGGCACTGCGTCTGCGCCAGCAGTATTTCCTGTCCGCCGCTTCGGTGGGCGACATTGTAAACCGCCACATGGCCACCTACGGCACCCTGGACAATCTGGCAGACAAGATCGCCATCCACATCAACGATACCCATCCCACCCTCGCCATCCCCGAGATGATGCGTATTCTGCTGGATGAGTGCGGCTACGACTGGGATGTGGCTTGGGATATGACCCGCCGCATCTTTGCCTACACCAACCACACCGTTATGGCCGAGGCGCTGGAAGTGTGGAACGAGGATCTGTTCAAACAGCTGCTGCCGAGACTTTTCCAGATCATCTGTGAGATCAACCGTCAGTTCTGCCAGGAGCTGAAAGAGGTTTACGGTCAGTCGGACGAAGTGGTGGCAAAACTGGCCATCGTCTTTAACCGCACCGTTCGTATGGCAAACCTGTGCGTGGTGGGCTCTCACAACGTCAACGGCGTTTCCCGCCTGCACTCCCAGATCATCAAGGACGATGTGTTCCACGAGTTCTACACCATCTGGCCGGAGAAATTCACCAACGTGACCAACGGCATCGCTTCCCGCCGCTGGATGATGCAGTCCAACCCCAACCTGACGAAATTCATCACCGACCGCATCGGCGAGGGTTTCCTCAAAGATTTCTCCAAGCTGGAGGAGCTGTTGGAATTTGCCGACGACAAAAAGTCCCTGGACGATTTGATGGCGGTAAAACGTGCCAACAAAGAGGATTTTGCCAAGTATGTTCAGAAGAACTACGGCATCGAGCTGGACGTAAACTCCATATTCGACGTGCAGGTCAAACGTCTGCATGAGTACAAACGCCAGCACCTGAACGCGCTGCACATCCTGTACCTGATCAAACAGCTGCGAAAGGATCCCAACGCCGACATCGAGCCGAGAACCTTTATCTTCGGCGCGAAAGCAGCCCCCGGCTATTATCTGGCGAAGCAGATCATCCGCTTGATCAACGCCCTGCAGAAAGAGATCGAGGCCGACCCTGTTCTGCGCAAAAAACTGCGCATCGTTTACCTCGAGGACTACCGTGTGACCCTGTCTGAGATCCTGACTCCCGCTGCGGACGTTTCCGAGCAGATCAGTTTGGCAGGAACCGAAGCTTCCGGTACCGGCTGCATGAAGTTCATGCAGGCAGGCGCCATCACCCTTGGCACCTACGACGGCGCCAACGTGGAGATCCACGAGCAGGTGGGCGGCGACGAGAACTTTATGGTCTTTGGTCTGAGAACCGAAGAGGTCAACGCGCTCAAAGCCAAAGGCTACAACCCCAGAAAATACTACGAGACCGATCCGGTCATCAAAGAGCTGGTGGATACCCTCTACGAGGGCATCGGCGGAAGTAAATTCCCCGAGATCGGCGACTCTCTTAAGAATATCGACCCCTACATGGTTCTGGCGGACTTCCGCTCTTATGTGGATGCCCAGAAGAAGCTGCAGGTACTGTACCGTCAGCCGGAAAAATGGGCCCGCATGAGCCTTGTGAATATCGCCACCTCCGGCAAATTCTGCGCCGACCGCGCGGTGGAGGATTACGCCCGCGAGATCTGGCATCTGAGCAAATAGGAGTTTAGGATGAAGGTTCTGTTTCAAAAGCTGAAAGATACGGCGATCCTGCCCCGCCGGGTGACCCTCGGCAGCGCAGGGTGCGATCTGCACGCCTGTCTGGATGAGGCGATTACCGTCGAGCCCGGACAGACGGCGCTGGTCCCCACCGGTTTTGCCATGGCCCTTCCCGAAGGGTTTGGCGGTTTTGTCTTTGCCCGCAGCGGACTTGGCATCCGCCACGGCATCGTGCCCGGCAACTGCGTCGGGGTCATTGACGCCGACTATCGGGGCGAGGTGATGGTGGGTCTGCACAACCATTCGGACAAGGCCTATACCGTGCAGCCGGGCGAGCGCATTGCCCAGCTGGTGCTTCTCGAAGTTCCCGCATGGGAAACCGAGGAAGTGGAAAGTCTTGACGAAACAGAGCGGGGCACCGGCGGATTCGGTTCCACCGGCAGCCGATAGGAGGATTTTTATGCGGATGCGGAAAAATCTTATTTTACTGTTTTTGCTGCTGGCCGGCGTGATGTTCGGCTCTTTGCTGGCAGCGGTCACAGCGGATGTTTCGTGGCTGAGCTGGCTGAGCTACGGCGACACCGTCGGCATCTGGGTGGATAACCCGATGGTGCTGGATCTGGCTGTGTTCAAGCTGGCATTCGGATTCGAACTGAGCATCAATATCGCGCAGGTCATCTGTGTGTTTCTGGCCATCCTTTCTTATAAGGGCGTGGCTTCCCGCCTGTAAGGAGGATTTTTATGGAACTGATCTTAGCTTCCCAGTCGCCCCGCCGCCGTGAACTGATGGGGCGGATCACCGAGGATTTCACGGTGGTCGTTTCGGACGTAGAAGAAGTTCGGGATCCTGCCTGGCCGGTACAGGAGCTGCCCCGTTATCTGGCAGCGCAAAAGGCCGAGGCGGTGTCCAAAAGCCGTCCCGATGCGCTGGTCATCGGCGCCGATACCATCGTGGCATTGGACGGGACCGTTCTGGGCAAGCCCCGTGATGACGAGGATGCTTTTTTGATGCTGAAAAACCTCTCCGGCAAGACCCACAAAGTCCTGACCGGCGTGGCCTTTTACCGGGGCGGAAAAGAGCTTTCCTCCTTCGTGCAGACGACCGAGGTGGATTTTTATCCTCTCTCCGACCGTCAGATCCGCCGATATCTTGCCACCGGCGAGCATCGGGACAAGGCAGGCGCCTACGGCATCCAGGGCTTTGGCGGACTGTTCGTGGAAGGGATCCGCGGCGACTACTTTAACGTGGTGGGCTTTCCCATGGCGAAGGTGGCCAAAGAGCTGGAAAAATGGGAGGACCGATAGATGAAGGAGTCTTTTTCTTATCGCTGCGCCAACCGGCAGGACGTTCCGCTTGTTCTGCGCTTTATCAAAGAGCTGGCAGACTACGAAGAGATGCTGTCCGAGGTGGTCGCTGACGAGGCGACTTTGGAAGAGTGGCTCTTCGACAAGGAAAAAGCCGAGGTCATCTTTGCCCTCGAGGGAGAAAAAGAGGTGGGCTTCGCCCTTTTCTTCCACAATTTCTCCACCTTTCTGGGCAGAGCGGGCATCTATCTCGAGGATCTTTACGTTTCCCCCGCGTATCGCGGACGGGGCTACGGCAAGGGTCTGCTGCGGCAGCTTGCCAAGATCGCCGCCCAGCGGGGCTGCGGACGTTTGGAATGGTGGTGCCTTGACTGGAACCGCCCGAGCATCGACTTTTACCTGTCCATGGGCGCCGAACCCATGAGCGACTGGACGGTCTACCGCATTGCGGGAGACACCCTGCAGCAACTGGCAAAATAGAAAAACAAAAGCCGAAGAGGAATTCCTCTTCGGCTTTTTTGGTTCCGTCAGATTTTCCACTTGTCGATCAGCGCTTTGATCTGATCGGCAAATTTGGCCAGATCCTTGTTTGCCATGCCGCGGTTTTGCTTGATGACATCCAAAAGCTGCTGACCCAGATTCCACAGACGCTGGTAGACGGTGGAATCTTTTTTCTTTTTGGCAGGCATAAAGGGAACGCCCGCTTCGAGGATCTTGTTTTCGGCAAGATCGTACACCTCGGTGTAGTCCGGCGCATGGGCGGCAAAGCCCGCCGATCTCAGTTTTTCCGCAAAACCGGTGCAGACCTCTTCTTCGCCGTGGACGAGGAACACCTGCTGCGGGCGGGGAGAGAAGGTGTTGACCCAGCGAAGCAGTGCCTTGCGGTCGGCGTGAGAAGAAAGTCCCGGCAGACGGATCACCCGCGCCAGTACCGCGATCTTTTCGCCGAACAGCTTCACCTCGTCGATGCCGTCCACCAGGATGCGGCCTAAGGTGCCCACGCTCTGGTAGCCCACGAAAACGACGGTACATTCCCGCCGCCACAGGTTGTGCTTAAGGTGATGGCGGATACGTCCCGCGTCGCACATACCGCTGGCGGAGATGATCACCTTGGGGGTGGTGTCAAAGTTGAGGGCTTTGGATTCGTCCACCGTTTCGGTAAGGCGCAGCCCGTCAAAGGTCAGGATGTTAACGCCCCGGGCAGCTAAGTCCGAGGTCTCTTCGTCGGTGTAGCCTCTCAGATCGCCGGAGAAGATGCGGGTAGCCTCTCTCGCCAGCGGACTGTCTACATAGACTGGGAAGTCCGGCACCGATTTGACCAGACCTTCGGCTTTGATGGCGCGGATGTGGAACAAAAGCTCCTGGGTTCTGCCCACCGCAAAGGCGGGAATGATCACGTTGCCGCCCTTTGCCAGGGTCTCGTCGATGATGACGGCCAGATCCTCGGCATAGTCATGCTCCGGCTCGTGATCCCGGTCGCCGTAGGTGGTCTCCATGACCACGTAGTCCGCCTTTTTCAGATGATGCGGATCACGGATGATGGGATGTCCCGTATTGCCCAGGTCGCCGGAAAAGACGATGGTTTTGGTCACGCCGTTTTCGGTAACGGTCAGCTCGATGAGGGCAGAGCCCAAAAGATGTCCCGCATCGTGGAAGGTAACGGTCACACCGGGACACAGCTCGAAGGGCTGCTCATAGTCATAGGTCTGCATGATCTTCAAAGCGGCTTCCGCATCGGCGAGGGTGTAAAGGGGCTCAACGGGAGGTCTGCCCGCACGCTTGCCCTTGCGGTTTTCGTACTCGGCATCGCTTTCCTGAATGTGCGCCGAATCCCGCAGCATGACCTGCAGCAGCTGCTTGGTCAGACGGGTGGTAAAGATGGACCCCTGAAAGCCCAGCTTCATCAGCATGGGGACCCGCCCCGAGTGGTCGATGTGGGCGTGGGTGATCAAAAGATAGTCCACCGTGCCCGGAGAAAAGGGCAGGGTGGCGTTGTCCTTGTCGCCGGCACCCTGCTGCAGACCGCAGTCGATGAGGATGCGCTTACCGCACACATCCAGACAGTGACAGCTGCCGGTAACGGTTTTGGCAGCACCGAAAAACGAAAGTTTCATATAAAAGCCTCCTTTTAAGGATGGAAAACACACGCTCTACTAATAGTATACCGCTTTTTTGTCCGTTTGCCAAATGGGAAAACCCATCTTTTGCCGTTTTCAGATTGTACAGGATGGAAGTTTTCATTATAATGAAAAAGAGAAGCTGCGATTTGATAGCATGAGCGATTTGGCAAAGGAGGCTCGTCATGAAAGAGAAACGGGGAACCTTTTTCACCTCGATGGCGACATTCATCGTAGACAAGCGGAATCTTTTCTTTCTGCTTTATATTTTCGCCGCCATTTTCTGTGTTTTTTCCATGGGATGGGTGCAGGTGGAAAACGATGTGACCAAATATCTGCCCGCCGAGACCGAGACCCGTCAGGGAATCGAGGCGATGAACGATAACTTCGAGACCTTTGGCATGGGACAGGTGATGGTCTCCAACATTACCTACGAGACCGCCGAAAAGCTCTACGAAGAGATGCTAAAGATCGAAGGGGTGACCATGGTCACCTTCGACAGCACCGCCGACCACTGGAAGGATGCCTGCGCTTTATACGACGTCAACTTCGACGGCGGCAACTTTGACGAGGTGAGCCTTTCTGCCCTTTCCGAGATCGAAACGCTTCTGGCGGACTACGACACCTCCATTTACACGGCGGTGGGCTACGACGAAAACGCCATGCTCGATCAGGAGATGACCACCATTCTGGTGGTGGCGATCTTCATCATTCTGGGCGTTCTGACCCTGACCTCCCGTTCCTATATGGAGATCCCTGTTTTGCTCATGACCTTTGGCGCTGCGGCGCTTTTGAATATGGGCACCAACTTTATGCTGGGCAAGATCAGCTTTATTTCCGACTCGGTCGCGGTGGTGCTGCAGCTGGCTTTGGCCATCGACTATGCCATCATCCTCTGCCACCGCTTCTCCGACGAGCATGAGACCAAAAACGCCCGGGAAGCGGCCATCGCCGCGCTGGCAAAAGCCATCCCCGAGATCGGCGCTTCGTCTTTGACCACCGTCAGCGGTCTGACGGCGCTGGGCTTTATGAAATTCGCCATCGGTCTGGACCTTGCCATGGTGCTGATCAAAGCGGTGCTGCTGAGCCTGCTGGCGGTCTTTACCCTGATGCCCGGACTTTTGGTGCTGTTTTGCCCTCTGATCGACAAGACCCGCCACCGCAAATTGCTGCCCAACATCACACCGGTGGGCAAATTCGCCGTCCTTTCCCGACGGGTGGTGCCGCCTTTGTTCATCGTGATCCTGGCGGGCGCCTTCTTCCTTTCCTCCAACTGCCCCTATGCGTACAGCTACAACGATCTGCAGGCGACCAAGATGACCGACCGGCAGTATGCTTATTTTGACATCAAAGAGGTCTTTGGCACCAGCAACATGGCGGCGGTACTGGTCCCGGTGGGGGACTATGAGGCGGAAGCGAGAGTGCTGGCGGACCTTTCCGAAATGCCGCAGGTGAAAAGCACCATGGGTCTTTCGGGCATCGAAGCCATGGACGGCTACAAGCTGACCGACGCCTTAAATCCCCGGGAGATGAGCGAACTGGTGGGGATGGACTACGAGGTCATCCAGCTGTTGTACGCCACCTACGCGGCGGAATTTGAGCAGTACGGCGAAATTTTAAGCGGTCTCGAGGAATACGAGATCCCGCTGTTTGATATGTTTATCTTCCTCAAGGACCAGCTTCAGTCCCGCAACATCAACTTTACCGAGGGCGACCTTGCCATGGTCAACGACCTGTTCGACCAGCTGGAGATGGCCCAAAGCCAGATGCAGAGCAAGGAATACAGCCGTCTGGTGGTCTATCTGAACCTGCCCGAAGAGGGAGAAGAGACCTACGGTTTTCTCCAGACCATCCGTGACGTGGTGGGACGTTACTACGAAAGCGACTACTATGTGGTGGGAAACTCCACCTCCTCGCGGGATCTGTCCGCTTCTTTCGCCACCGATAACCTTTTGATCTCGGTGCTGTCCGCCTTTTTCGTCATCGTGGTCCTGCTGTTCACCTTCCAGTCGGCGGGACTGCCCCTCCTTCTCATCGTGGTCATTCAGGGCAGTATCTGGATCAACTTCTCCATTCCCACCATCACCGGAACGCCGCTGTACTTTTTGGGATATTTGATCGCCAACGCCATCATGATGGGCGCCAACATCGACTACGCCATCGTGATCGCCAGCCATTATCAGGAAAGGAAGGCGCAGATGCCCCACAAACAGGCCATCGTCCACGCCATGAACGCCTCCTTCCCTACGGTGTTCACCTCCGGAACCATCATGGCTTCGGCGGGTATGCTCATCGGCAACCTGTCGGCGCAGCCGGTGGTCTCCATCATGGGCATCTGCATCGGACGGGGAACCGTCATCTCGATCATCCTCGTTTTGTTCGTCCTGCCCGCCTTTCTGGTGCTGGGCGACTCGATCATCGAGCGTACCCGCTTTCAGATCAAGGGCATCGAGCCCATCACCCGTAAAGCGTCCGGCACCGTCCGGGTCAAGGGACATGTGCGGGGCTATGTTTCCGGTATGGTCGATGCGGATTTTGACGGTGTGATCCACGGTCAGGTGAATGCATCGGTAGCCACCGGTGCTGTTTTGGAGGAAGGAGGAAATGACCGTGCGTAAACGAATTCTTTCTGTTTTGCTGGCTCTGGTGCTGGCCCTGTCCCTGACCGGCACGGCGTTTGCCGCGCCTGCCGCGGCGCAGCCGCAGGAGACGGCGCTGACCCATTCGGTCAAGATCTCCTCCCCGCAGGATCTTTTGCGCTTTGCCGAAAGCTGCCGGATCGATTCCTTCAGCCGGAATCTGGAGGTCTCGCTGGAACAGGACATCGACCTGACCGGCGTTGATTTTAAAGGCATCCCCGTTTTCTGCGGGACCTTTCGGGGAAACAATCATACCATCAGCGGTCTCTCCCTCACCGGCGAAGGCTCGGTCCAGGGACTGTTCCGCTATCTGACCAAAACGGCGGTGGTGGAATCGCTGACCGTAAAAGGAACGGTCACCCCCGCCGGCAGCCGCAGCACCGTTGGCGGCATCGCCGGTGAAAACGCCGGGCAGATCCTCAACTGCGGCTTTTCCGGGACCGTTTCCGGCGCGGAGCAGGTCGGCGGTCTGGCGGGTCGGAACACCGTCTCCGGTCTCATCGAAGGCTGCCGTGTGCTGGGCGAGGTATATGGCGACCACTTTGTGGGCGGCGCTGCCGGCGAAAACGCCGGTGTCATCCGCCGATGCACCAACCGGGCAAAGATCAACACCGCTCCCCAGCAAAATGAGGTGGAGCTTTCGGATATCACCATTGAATCGCTGACCGATTCCGAGTCGGCTAACACCGTGACCGACATCGGCGGCATCGCCGGCACCAGCACCGGTGTCATCCGCGGCTGCAAAAACGCCGGGGACGTGGGCTACCGTCATATGGGCTACAACATCGGCGGCATCGCCGGAACCCAGTCGGGCACCGTGATCGACTGCGAAAACAGCGGCAATGTTCAGGGAAGAAAAGAAGTGGGCGGCATCGTCGGTCAGATGGAACCGGCCTCCCGCATCATTTTTGAAGAAGACACCCTCCAGATCCTGGAGCGGCAGCTGAATGCCCTCAGCGGGACCGTCAACCAAACGGTCAGCAGCGTTCAGACCGGCGCGCAGGAGGTCCGCGGCGAGGTCAACGAGCTGAAACATCATGTGGATGCTGCCGGAGACGCGGTGGAGACCCTCACCGATGAGGTGGGCACCTATGTGGAAGAACTGGACAAGATCGACTGGTCCGAGCTGCTGCCCGAGCCTGAGCTGCCCCAGCTTCCCGGCGAAGGGGAAGAGCCGGACATCGACCTCGACCTGCCGGAGGCAGACCTCGACGGGATCGAGCTGCCCGATTCGGACCGGCTCATCGCCGCCTCCAACGGGCTGAGCAGCAGCCTTTCCCGCATGACCGCCAGCCTGTGGGACATTAACGAGACCACCCAGTCCGCCTTTGGCAGCCTGTCCAACGATCTGTACCGGGTGCAGGATCAGCTGGATGCCATGCGCGCCACCCTCGGCAACGCGGCCGAGACCACCGGCGGCTCGGTGGCAGATGTTTCGGATCAGGATATCCCCGAGGATCTGACCGGCAAGGTGCAAAGCTGTCTGAACCGGGGCAGCGTGCTGGCTGACGTCAACGCCGGCGGTATCGCCGGTGCCATGGCAATGGAAAACGATCTGGACCCCGAGGACGATTGGGACATTGTGGGAGACAACTCCCTGAATTTTGAAAGCGAGCTGCGCGCGGTGATCCTGTCCTGCCGCAATGAGGGAACGGTCACCGTTCGCCGGCAGAACGGCGGCGGCATCGCCGGATGGCAGTCGCTGGGTCTGGTGAAAGACTGTCTCAACACCGGTACCGCAGACTGCGGCGGCGCCCAGTATGTGGGCGGCATCGTCGGTCAGGCAAGTGGATTTGTGCGCCATAACCATGTAAAATGCCGTGTCCGCGGGGCAGCGCTGGTAGGCGGCATCGCCGGCAGCGCTTCGACCGTGACCGACTGCCATGCCATCGTTCTCATCGAGGATGCGGTGGAAAAAGCCGGCGCCATTTTGGGTCAGCGGCAGCAGACCGACCGGGAAGAGCCGATCAAAGAGAACTACTATCTGGCGGTGGATGCCGATCACGGCGCCATCGACGGCATCAGCTACGAGGGACTGGCCCAAAGCCTGACCCGGCTGCAGTTCTTTGCGCTGGACGACACGCCCGAAGAGATGAGAACGGTCACCGTCCGCTTTGTTTACGAAAGCGGCGCCGAGCGGCGGATCTATCTGCGCCCCGGCGACGACCTTCTGTACAGCCAGATCCCCTCCATCCCCCAGCGGGAAGGGTACAACGCCTACTGGGAGGGTCTCGACGAGGCAAATCTGGTGGATGTGACCTTTGATATGACCTTCCATGCGGTCTATGCCGACTATGACGGGGTGCTGCAGAGCGACCTTTGCGACGATGCGGGACGTCCCGTTCTGCTGGTGCAGGGCAGCTTTTCGCCCGCCGCCCGCCTGACGGTGTCTCCTTCGGCGGTATCGCCGCAGCTGAGCGAAAAACAAAGTCTGCTGCAAAGCTGGAGCGTTCAGCTCAGCGAAGGAGAAAAGGCGGAGAAGGTCCGTCTGCAAAAGCCTTCGCAGGAAGAAAACGCCGCCCTCCTGCTGTTCACCGCAGCGGCGGACGGCAGCTGGCAGCAGACCGATTATACGGTCAGCGGAAGCTATCTGGTCTTTGCGCCGGCAGGCAATAACAGCATGATCGCGCTGGTCAGCGAAAGGGAAGTTCCTCTTTTGCCGGCGGTGCTGGCAGCCGCAGCCGGGGCGCTGGTCCTGCTGATCCTGGCGGGACAGCTGATGCGCCGCAAAAAGAAGAAACCCGCGTCCGCAAAAGTAGAAAAATAACCGAAAAAGCGGCTTTCCAAACCGGAAAAGCCGCTTTTCTTTGGCAATTTGATACAGGAAAATCCGGAAAACTTATGAAATGCGATAAAATTAACAGAGTCCTCTTGCAAAAACTTGAAATCATCGGTATAATGGTAAACGTGGGAAGTTTGGATTTTATAAGACAAACCTTCCGGATGAACGTAAAATGACCGGCTGATGACCGGTTCGAAAGGAGCGCTAATAGTATGGCACTGACCAACAACCCCAATGTGTTGAAATGGCTTGATGAGATGATCGCGCTGACCACTCCGGACAAAGTAGTCTGGATCGACGGCAGCGAGGAACAGCTGAAAGCTCTGAAAGAAGAAGCAATCGCTACCGGCGAGATGATCGAACTCAATCAGGAAAAACTCCCCGGCTGTCTGTACCACCGTACCGAGCCGAACGACGTTGCCCGTGTAGAGGACAGAACTTTCATCTGCTCCCGCAATAAAGAGGATGCCGGCCCCACCAACAACTGGTGTGACCCCAAAGAGATGTATGCAAAACTGACCCCCATGTATAACGGCGTAATGAAAGGCCGTACTATGTACGTCATTCCTTACACCATGGGCCCCATCGGTTCTGTTATGACCAAAGTCGGCGTTGAGCTGACCGACTCCATCTACGTTGTTCTGAACATGGACATCATGACCCGTATGGGCACCCGTGCTTTCGAGCAGCTGGGCGACGAGTCCAACGACTTTGTACGCGGCCTGCACTCCAAAGCAAACGTAGACCCCGAGAACCGCTACATCGTACACTTCCCCGAGGATAATGCGATCTGGTCCATCAACTCTGCATACGGCGGCAACGTACTGCTGGGCAAAAAATGCTTCGCGCTGCGTATCGCTTCCTACCAGGGCAAAAACGAGGGCTGGATGGCTGAGCATATGCTCATTCTGGGTATCGAGAATCCCCAGGGCGAGGTAAAATATATCACCGCTGCATTCCCCTCTGCCTGCGGCAAAACCAACCTGGCAATGCTGATCCCGCCCGAGATCTACAAAGAGAAGGGCTACAAAGTTTGGACTGTCGGCGATGATATCGCCTGGATGCGTCAGGGTCCCGACGGCCGTCTGTGGGCGATCAACCCCGAGAACGGCTTCTTCGGCGTAGCACCCGGCACCAACGAGAACTCCAACTTCAATGCGCTGGAGTCCACCAAGAAAAACACCATCTTCACCAACGTTGCCATCAACAACGATGACATGACCGTTTGGTGGGAGAAACTGGACAAGAATCCCCCCGAGAATGCAACCGAGTGGAAGGGCGCAAAAGTAAACGGCAAAGAGTATGTGGCTGAGGGCAACAAACTGGCTCATCCCAACTCCCGTTTCACCGCTCCCGCCATCAACTGCCCCTGCATCTCCGATAAATTCAACGATCCTCAGGGCGTGCCGATCTCTGCCATCATCTTCGGCGGACGTCGTGCGAAGACCGCTCCCCTGGTATACCAGGCAAGAGACTGGCAGCACGGTGTATTCGTAGGCTCCATCATGGCTTCTGAGACCACCGCTGCCGCTGCCGGCGCTGTTGGCGTTGTAAGACGTGACCCCATGGCAATGCTGCCCTTCTGCGGCTACCACATGGGCGACTACTTCCAGCACTGGCTCGACATGGGCGAGAAACTGGGCGAGAACGCTCCCAAGATCTTCAACGTTAACTGGTTCAGAACCGACGATGAAGGCAACTTCATCTGGCCGGGCTTCGGCGACAACATGCGCGTTCTGATGTGGATCCTGGATCGCTGCGAAGGCAAAGCAGATGCTGTTGAGACCGCCATCGGCTACGAGCCCAAAGCAGAGGACATCAACATCGAGGGTCTGGATATTGACCTCGAGGTTGTAAAAGGTCTGCTGGATGTTGACAAGGATCTGTGGAAAGAAGATGCTGCCGGCATCGAGGAATTCTACAAAAAGTTTGGCGACAGACTCCCCAAAGAGCTGAAAGCCGAGCTGGAGACCCTGAAAAAGAATCTGGACTAATTCCTGATGTTTCGAAAAGCCCCGGTTTCCGGGGCTTTTCTTCCTTTTGAAAGGAGCACGTTATGAGTGACTACGCAAAAAATATGTGGAAGGCCATTGCCGCGATCGTGACCGTTTCCTGCGGCGCGGCCTGCTTCATCCTGTCGGTACTGGGTGCTGTTTGGATGATCGGCAAAAAAGAGCAGTAAAAAAGGCGGCGTAAGAGCGCCGCTTTTTGCATTATTTCTAATGGATTTTACCGATTATTAACTGAAAAAACCCTGTTTTAAAGCGGTTTTCCCTTGTCTTTCCGGGTATAAATGTTATAATGAGTCTAAATTCCATGCTTTTTCAACGTTTATGAAACGAGGTGACTTTGCTGTGAAGATCGTGATCGCCGGCGACGGTAAGGTCGGCGCCGCGCTGACCCGACAGCTTTCCGCCGAAGGATATGACCTGACGGTCATTGACAACGATGCACAGGTGCTGGATAATACCAGCGAAAAATACGATATCCTCGCAGTACACGGCAACTGCGCTGCAATGCAGACCCTGCAGGATGCCGGGATCGAGGACGCGGATCTTTTGATCGCGGTGACCAGTGCGGACGAGATCAACCTGCTGTGCTGTATGACAGCCCACGGTATGAATCCCAATCTGCACACCATCGCCCGCATCCGCAACCCCGAATACACCGAACAGATCTATAAAATGCGCGAGCTGTTCGCCCTGTCCATGATCGTGAACCCCGAGCGGCAGGCGGCGGCAGAGATCGAGCGCCTGATCAAATATCCGGGCTTTTTAAAGAGAGAGTCCTTTGCCAAAGGCCGCCTTGAGATCGTGGAGCTGCGTCTGGAGGCCGGCAGCCCCCTGTGCAATTTGTCTTTGAGCCAGATGAATGAGTTTCTGCGCTGCAAGGTGCTGGTCTGCGCCGTTATCCGAAACGGCGAGTCGGTGACCCCCGGCGGTTACTTCGTCCTGCGTGAGGGCGACCGCCTGTTCGTTACCGCTCCTACCAACAACCTGGCGGTCCTGTTGAAAAGCATGAACATCGAGATCCGCAAGGTCAGCAAGGTCATCATCGCCGGCGGCGGACGTGCCAGCTTCTATCTGGCACAGCGGCTGCAGCACAGCGGCATTTCGGTGCATCTCATCGAAAAAGAAGAAGAGCGCTGCCTGCAGCTGGCGGAAATGCTGCCGGACATCAGCGTGATCTATGGAGATGCCAGCGATATGAGCCTTTTGGAAAGCGAGGGTCTTGACCAGTGCGATGCAATGGTCGCCCTGACCGGCTTTGACGAGACCAACATCATCATGTCCCTGTACGCCAAAAGCCACGGCGTGCCGCAGGTCATCACCAAGGTCGGACGAATGGATTCCACCATCCGCAACACCCTTTCGCTGGACAGCGTGATCAGTCCCCGTGAGCTGTGCTCCAACGCCATCGTCCAGTATGTCCGCGCCCTGCAGAACCAGAGCGGCGCCGCCCTGTCGGTCCACTCCATTGCCGACGGACAGGCCGAGGCCATCGAGTTCCGGGTGGAGCTGGATACCCTGCACTGCAACGAGCCGCTGAAGAAGATCCGCCTGCGCCGCAACATCCTGATCGCCGGTATTTCCCGCCGGGGCCGTGTTGAGATCCCCAACGGTGAATCGTCCTATCTGCCCGGCGACAGCCTGGTCATCGTGACCAGCGGCGACACGGTCATCCATCAGCTGAATGATATCTTTATTTAACGGGAGAATCTGCTATGAACTTTAAGATGATCGGAAAGATCATTTCTCTGATCCTTGGGGTGGAAGCGGTTTTCATGCTCCCATCGGTGCTGATCTGTGCGATGGACGGCGACATGACCGGCATGTGGTCCTTTATCTGGACCATTCTGATTATAGCGGCGGTCAGCGCAAGCGGAATCGTCTACTGCTGGAAGGCGCCCAAAGGCTTTTACGCCCGCGAGGGTCTGATCTGCGTTGGTGTCAGCTGGATCATCATGTCCATGCTGGGCTGTCTGCCCTTTGTGTTTTCCGGCTCCATCCCCCATTACATCGATGCTCTTTTTGAGATGGTCTCCGGCTTTACCACCACCGGCGCCTCCATTCTGACCGATGTGGAAGCCCTGTCCCGGGGTATACTCTACTGGCGCAGCTTCAGCCATTGGCTGGGCGGCATGGGCGTGCTGGTGTTCCTGCTGGCCATCGTGCCCTTAAGCGGAAGAAACGACGGCTTTACCATGCATCTGCTGCGTGCGGAAAGCCCCGGTCCCGATGTGGGCAAGCTGGTTCCGAGAATGCGTAATACCGCAATGATTTTATACTTATTGTATATTGCTCTGACCGTTCTCAACGTAGTTTTCCTGCTGTTTGGCGGAATGAACTGGTTCGAGGCCTTGTGTACTGCCTACGGAACCGCAGGTACCGGCGGCTTCGGCGTAAAAAATGACAGCATTGCAAGTTACAGCCCTTATATTCAGAACGTAACGACTATCTTTATGCTGCTGTTCGGCGTGAACTTTACCTGCTACTATCTGGTCATGCTGGGTCACATCAAGAACGTTTTAAAGGACGAGGAGCTGCGCTTATACGTTGGCGTTGTGCTGGTGGGCATCGCGCTGATCGCCCTGGACATCCGCGGTCTGTACGAGACCTTTGGAGAGACCTTGCGCCACGCGGCCTTCCAGGTGGGGACCATTATTACCACCACCGGATTTGCCACCACCGACTTTGACCTGTGGCCGGGATTTTCCAAGTCCATTTTGCTGTTTTTGATGGTCATCGGCGCCTGCGCCGGAAGCACCGGCGGCGGTTTCAAGTGCGGACGTGCCCTGATCCTGCTCAAAGGTCTGCGGCGGAACATCCGGCAGGTACTGCACCCCAAAAAGGTGCAGGTGGTCCGGATCAACAACCGTGTCCTGTCCGAGCGGGTGCTGGACAATACCAACGCTTATCTGGCGGCGTATATCATCATTATCATCGCCAGCGTGATCTTTATTTCCTTCGACGAATTTTCGGTCACCACCAACCTGTCGGCGGTGTTGGCCTGCTTTAACAACATCGGTCCCGGACTGGAAACGGTGGGTCCCACCTGCAACTATTCTTCTTACAGCTATTTTTCCAAGCTGATCCTGATCTGGGACATGCTTGCGGGACGTCTGGAGATCTTCCCGATCCTGGTTCTGTTCTCCCGAAACACCTGGCGTCACTGGAACGCTTAGCGGCAGGGTGCCGCAGCCATTGCGGAGCATCTCTGCTCTAAAAAACGAGAAAAAGCACAGCCGCAGGCTGTGCTTTTTTTGATGCAAATTTTCCGAATGGGTCCTCTTTTTTGGTCCAGACTAAGAAAAAAAGGAGGGAACCGATGAGATCCCATCTGATTTGCGCCTTGAGCGGGGCGGCGACCGGTCTGTGCCTGCTGTTCCCCGAGATCGGACCGGCATCCTTTTTTCTGATGGTGCCGGCGCTCTCCGTTCAGTCTGCCGCCGGGGGACGCCGCCGCTTTTCGCTGTGCCATAGCTTTTGCCTTGCTCTTGCGGCGGCGGGCTATGCGCCGGTCTTTTCCCTACGACCGGACCTTTCGCCAGCACTGATTTTCTGGGCGGATCTGCTGGTCTATCTGACAGGCTGTCTCATCCACAGCACCCTTCTGGCGCTGTTTCTCTGGGCAGGATGGCGCTTTCCCTGCGGGAAGGACCTGCGGTGGGCAGCCCTGTCCCTTTGCTGGGCGGTGGGGGAATGGCTGCTGGGCGTCGGTCCGCTGGCGTGGCCGACCCTGCGATTGAGCCTTGCGCTGTGGCGATACTCGATGTTCCTGTCCGCCGCCCCGTTAGGCGGACAGCTTTTGGTCAGCGCCGGGATCGCAGCGGTCAACGCCCTGCTTGCTGACCTGCTGTGCCGAAAGCGGAAAGCCGCCGCATGGCTGGCGGCGATTTTTATGGCGGCGCAGCCGCTCCTCTTTTTTCTGCCCCGCACGCCAAGTTCCGATTTCTTTTCCGTCTCGCTGGTGCAGCCCGGCGGAACGACAACGGGAAAAGAGGTTGCCGCCATCGAAGAACGGGCGGTCCGTCTGGTCCAAATCGCCGCCGAAGCTTCGCCGCGGTTGATCCTGCTGCCGGAAAATGTCATCCTCGCCGATCTGTCGCAGGATGGCGTGTGCCGCAGCCGTTGGCAGTCCCTCGCGCGGCAGTGCGGCATCCCGATCCTGCTGGGCGGACAGCGGCAGGGGCGGGCAGCGGCGTTTTTGCTGGGGGCGGACGGGCAGCTGAAAGCCCTGCGGATCAAATCCCGGGAGGTGCCCTTTTTCGAAAACGGCGTGCAGGGACGTCCCTTCCGGCTGCTGCCGCCCATAGCCCCCACCACCCTGCCCGCCGATCCGGGACCGGTGGGTGCCTTTCTGTGCTACGAAAGCTTCTTTTCTTCTCTCTGCCGCCGTGCCGCCCGGGAAGATGCGGCGTTTCTTGCGGTACTGACCAACGACAGCTGGTTTTTCAGCCAGCAGGCAAAAGAGCTGCATCTGGCGGCGGCGGTCTTTCGGGCGGCAGAGACCGGTCGGTCGGTGCTGCAGGCGGGACTCAACGGCTGCACCGCCGTCATCGCCCGCCGAGGGCAGGTCATCGCACAGCTGAAGGGGGAGGAAGCGGGCATCCTAACGGTGCAGATCCCCGTCGAAGAGGGAGGGACCCTCTACCTTTTGTGGGGCGATCTTTGGCTGCCCCTCGCCCTGATTTTGCTCACCGCCGCAGGGAGAAAATCGGTCCGCCAGCAGGGACGACGGCTCTTTACGCCGAGAGGAAGAATGTGCTATACTATAAAAAAGAGGAAAAAGGAGAGAGGCAGATGAAACGGTTTTGGTCAATGCTTTTTGCGGTCCTGATGATTGGATCGACGGTGGTCCCCGCGGCGGGAGAAGATGTTGAGGGGAACCGTATCCTGCCCGAGGCAGAAATAAGCGGCATCCATTGGGTCTATCTGCTGGAACGGCAAGAGGATGGGCAGCGGATCGCGGGCCTGAAGGAAAAGAGCATCACCGAGATCCGCTCGCCGCAGGAGCTGCAGGCCTTTCAGCAGGTGCTGGAGCAGTATTTCATCATGGATTATGCGGATGACCGGTGGGAAAAGCAAAAAGCCCACTACACTGAAGAATGGTTCTCGCAGCACACCCTTTGGATCTGGATGCAGCATACGGTGGAAAAGTATCTGGGCGTTTATAAGGGCGAAAACGGCTCTTATGTGGCCTTTACCCCATTGAACTGGCCGGAGGATGTGAGCCATGTGGGAGAGCGGGCGGCGGTTTTTCTGGAACTTCCGGTCGGAAGTACGCTGGACGGCGTTTGCCGCCCGCAGGATTTTGATGTGCTGGAAGCCGGAGAGGGTTATATCGAGCTGAAAAAGCCCAGCAAGCGCAGCGACAGTCAGCTGCGGGAAGTGACCCAAATCTTTTCGGCACAAGAGCGGACCGAACAGCAAAAGCAGGTCGATTGGGCAATGGGAAACCGTGCAATGGGCGAGCTGTTTCACAGTCAGTTCGTTTTACCGGAGAAGGAGCAGCCTCAATGGCTGGCACGGGCAGGACAGTTTCCGCCGCGCGTTACCGGAGCGCAGTACCTTCCGGTGCCGTGGTGGTGTTTTCCCCGAAACGGAGAACATTATATGGTACGGATCGATTCCCGCCGTCAGCTGGAGCAGTTTCGGGAGTTATTCCCCTTTTCCTTGATCGGGGGAGATACGCCGGGGAACACCATAGAAGAAAGGGAAAAACTATGGGAGGAGACCATCCGCCCCTATTCGAGGCTGTGGTTTTTAAATCATCGGCTTTGGATCGCCATGACCTATACTTACTCCGGAGGGGATGCGCAGCTGTTGGTGCAGGAGCAGGGATATGGTGCCTTCCCTCAAAATGTGGTCGTCCCAAGGATCGAATACAAGATCGAGATCGGTCCGGACGCCTTTCAGCCGATGCTGCTGTTTGTCGAAACCGGAAAGCATACCAAGCTGGACGGCTTGCTGTTTCTTCCGTTCCAGGACAAAATGACCACAAGAGAAGCGGTGGAACAAGAACGCTGGATCCACCGGGTCTATTCCTTCCGGGAGCTGAAAAAAGCGGTCCGGAAGATCGGGCTGCCGCAGGATTAACGAACAATAAAAAAGCCATCCCCAAGGATGGCTTTTTCTTTTCTTACGGGTTTGCGATCTCCGATTCCACCGCTTCGCCTTTTGCCAGCGATGCGGGCAGATCCAGGATGCGCTGGTTCTGGCTGCCCCGGAACAGCAGGGTCAGATCCCGCTTTGCCAGGACGAAGGGACCGTCTACCAGCCAGTCGGCCTCGCGCAGCAGCGCCATAATGGCCGGATCGTTTCGTTCCAGCAGCTGCTCAAAGGTCCAGCCGGTGTAGATCATCAGATCGAGCCCCATCTGCTTCACCGCCTGCGCCACCGGAAGCAGCGCTTCGGCCTGACACAGCGGCTCGCCGCCGGAAAAGGTCACGCCGGACAGCAGGGGATTCTTGCCGATGGCATCGATGATCTTCTGCGGGTCGATGTCTTTGCCGCCGGAAAAATCATGGGTCTCAGGGTTGTGGCAGCCGGGACAGCCGTGGGGGCATCCCTGCACAAAAACGGTAAAGCGAAAGCCCGGACCGTCCACGATGGACTCACGGACCACGCCTGCCAGACGAACAGGCTTCATAAAACCATCCTTTCTGAGGAAAAAGGCGGACTTTCGTCCGCCTTTTCTGTTTTTTAGAGCTGTTCCATTCCATCGGAAACCGAGTGCTTCACGCGGTCACGCTCTTCGGCACGCTTGCCGTTGTTAAAGCGGTCGAGGGTGCCGACCAGATAGCCGGTGATGCGGCGGATGCGCTCGAAGGCTTCGTTGCCGTCGTCCTCACGGCGTCCGCAGCCGGGACACTCGTTGTCGATGATGCCGGTGTAGCCGCAGCAGGGGTCACGGTCAACGGGATGGTTGATGGAACCGTAGCCGATGCCGGACTCTTTCATGCAGCGGACCACTTTCTCGAAAGCATCCAGATTCTTCAGAGGATCGCCGTCCATCTCGATGTAGGAGATGTGACCGCCGTTGGTCAGGTTGTGGTAAGGCGCCTCGAGACGGATCTTCTCAAAAGCGGAAATGTTGTGGTAAACCGGAATGTGGAAGGAGTTGGTGTAGTAGTCACGGTCGGTAACGCCGGGGATGATACCGTATTTCTGCTTGTCGATGCGGACGAAACGTCCGGACAGACCCTCGGCGGGCGTTGCGATCAGCGAGTAGTTAAAGCCGGTCTTGCGGGCTTTCTCGTCCATGCGTTTGCGCATGTAGCCGACGATGTCCAGACCCAGATTCTGTGCCTCGACCGATTCGCCGTGGTGGCTGCCGATCAGCGCTTTGAGGCACTCGGCCAGACCGATGAAACCAACGGTCAGAGTACCGTGTTTGAGCACCTCGCCGACCTCGTCGTTCATGCCCAGCTTATCGGAATCCAGCCATACGCCCTGACCCATCAGGAAGGGGTAGTTGCGTACTTTTTTGGTCGCCTGCAGCTTGTAGCGGGCCATCAGCTGATCGGAGACCAGATCCAGCATACGGTCCAGCTGATCGAAGAAGAAGTCAACGTTGCCGTGAGACTTGATAGCCAGACGGGGCAGGTTGATGGAGGTAAAGCTCAGGTTGCCGCGTCCGCAGGTCACTTCGCGGGTGGGATCGTTTACATTGGCGATAACGCGGGTACGGCAGCCCATGTAAGCGACCTCGGTATTGTAGTCGCCCTCTTTGTAGTACTGCAGATTGAAGGGAGCATCCAGGAAGGAGAAGTTGGGGAACAGGCGTTTTGCGGATACCCGGCAGGCCAGCTTGAACAGGTCGTAGTTGGGATCCTCGGGATTGTAGTTGACACCTTCTTTTACCTTAAAGATGTGGATGGGGAAGATGGGGGTCTCGCCGTTGCCGAGACCGGCATCCTCTGCTTTCAGGATGCACTCGATGACCATGCGGCCCTCGGGGGTGGTGTCGGTACCGTAGTTGATGGAGGAGAAGGGGACCTGCGCACCGGCACGGGAGTGCATGGTGTTCAGGTTGTGGACCAGCGCTTCCATTGCCTGATAGGTGGAGCGGTAGGTCTCTTTCTTGGCGTTTTTCACAGCAAAGCGCTGGATCTTGCCGACCAGCTCTTCGCCGACCTGCTCGGCCAGCAGGGGCGCTTCGAAGTCATGGTAGCCGTTGTCGTCTGCCAGGATGGGGGATACGCCGTGTTCTTCTTCCACCTTTGCCATGATCGCTTTTGCGATGGTCTCGCCGTCCTCGATGCCGCCCAGCAGCTCCAGCGCGCGGCCTACATTGCGGCCGTAGATGCGGCGGTAGGTCTTGCGAACGCCCAGTGCCATGCCATAGTCAAAGTTGGGGATGGACTGACCGCCGTGCTGGTCGTTCTGGTTGGACTGGATGGCGATACAGGCCAGTGCGGAGTAGCTGGCGATGTCATTGGGCTCCCGCAGGAAGCCGTGACCGGTGGAGAAACCGCCCTTGAACAGCTTCACGATATCGATCTGGGTGCAGGTGGTGGTCAGGGTATAGAAATCCAGGTCATGGATGTGGATATCGCCTTCGGAATGGGCTTTGGAGAATACGGGATCCAGCACATACATCTCGCAGAACTGCTTGGAGCCCTCGGAGCCGTATTTGAGCATGGTGCCCATGGCGGTGTCGCCGTCGATGTTGGCGTTTTCACGTTTTACGTCGTTGTCGGCAGCGGGCTTAAAGGTCAGATCCTCGTAGATGCGCATCAGCTTGGTGTTCATCTCACGAACACGGGTACGGGACGCACGGTACAGGATGAACTCTTTGGCGGTGCGGGCGTGACCGTTTTCGATCAGGACTTTCTCAACGGCATCCTGAACCTGCTCAACAGCCGGACGGGTCTCGCCGAGGGTCTCTTCGAGGTAAACGATGACCTTGTAGGTCAGATCCTCTGCCATGGCGCGGTCGTTACCGCCCAGGACCTGCGCTGCTTTAAAGATCGCGTCGGTGATTTTCGACGGCTCAAAGTTTACTTCGCGTCCGTCACGTTTGATGATGGTGGTGATCATGGTATTCTTCCTTCCCTTGATTCAATCGGTGTGTCGGCAAAAAAAGAAGATATCCGCCGGGATAACCTTCTGGCGACATATCCTCGGTGTATACTATCGCTTTGGTTTTACAGAAAACCAACCACAATATATTGTGGTTTCCGAACAGCTTCCATTATATATCCTGTGGCACATATAGTCAATAGATGATACAAATTTTAATAGGTTCTCCCCAAAAGTCGGCAATATGCACAAAGCCGTGCAAAATCTTTGGCGGAAGCCGGCGAAGCCTTGCCACAAACCGGAAAATGGAGTATGCTGAAACTAAGAAATCCCACCGGAAAGGGGTCAATAACATGAAAGAATTTCGTTTCGGTATCATCGGTGCCGCCAAGATCGGCGCAAAATTCTGCGATGCCGTTTCCAAAGTGCCCGGTGTGACCGTTGCGGCGGTGTCCAGCAAAAGTCTGGCACGGGCCGAAGAATTTGCCAAAGCCAACGGCGTTCCCGCTTTTTACGACAGCTACGAAGAGATGCTGCAGAAAGAAGAGCTGGACGGCGTTTACATCGATACCACCAACAACTTCCACTACGAAAATATGCTCCTTGCCATCGAATACGGCAAGCCCTTTCTCTGCGAAAAGGCCTTTACCCTGACCAAGGCGCAGGCAGAGGATGTCTTTGCCAAAGCCAAGGAAAAGGGCGTTTTCGGTATGGAAGCCATGTGGAGCCGCTATCTGCCTGCGGTGCAGAAGGCGAAAGCATGGATCCGCGAGGGCCGCATCGGTGAGATCGCTCTGGCGAACTACCAATTCTGTTTCGTTTCCGGCAACGATCCCGAACACCGGCTCAATGCCCCCTCGCTGGGCGGCGGCGCCAACCGGGACATCGGTGTGTACGCCTTTGAGATCATGGACTATCTGATCGACCAGCCGCTGCTGGAGGCAAAAACCATGCAGAGCCGCTTCGATTTTGGTTCCGACAGCTCGGACGGCATGCTGCTGCGCTACCAAAAGGCCATCGCCACCACACAGGTGAGCTTTTTGTCTGTCGCCCCCGAGATCGGCTGGTTCTGCGGCGACCGGGGAAGCATCCAGCTGCTGCGGGGTCACGGCGGCGGCGGAGCCATCCTCTACGGAAAAGACCGTGCCGAGGTGGAGCGCTTTGCGGGCGACCCCAACGAGAACGGCTTTGTTTACGAGATCCGTGACTTTGTGGAATCGGTCCGCGCCGGAAAACTGGAAAGCGACATCATTCCCCATGCCGACACCCTGCGCTGCATGGCGCTGTTCGATCTGTGCGACCGGGAATATGAGGTGAAATAGATGCAGCTGGAACTGACAAGAGGGGACTTCGGTCTCTCCGGTGAGATCATCCTGCCTGCGTGGGAAAACTGGCAGACCGACGAGATGGCACAGCAGCCGGTCCGGATCGATTTCGGCGGCGACCGCCCCGACGAGGGGCAGGAGCTGACTGACAGCTACCGTACCGCCCTGTCCTTTTTGGTCACGGCGCAGGAGCCAATGAAGAAGGTGCTGCTTCTCGCCATCGCCCGCCATCTGGCGCAGCTGGAGGAGGACATGCTGGGCGGCGATCTGGAGGACGACTTCGACCTTCCCGGCATCCCGCAGGTGCAGGAGCTTTCCGATCTGATGGGTGAGCTGCAGCTGGAGGAAGTGCACATCCTGCCGGTGGAAAAGGACGGTCTTTGCTACATGGGCTATGTCTTTGCCTGCAGCTGGGATCCGGACGGCATCGGCATCATGACCCACGGGCAGCGCATCGTGGAAGTGGGCAGCCGTGATACGGCGCTGCTTTGCTGGATCTGTGAGGACGACATAGGACATTATAGTTGACAAGCGAAAAGCGCCGTCCTATAATAAAAGGGTAAAGAGGCAGATTTTGGCTGAGCATAGGCAAAACCTGCCTCATTTTTAGAAGAAGGAGATTATGTTATGAGCCGAGTCAATCAGGAAAGAGTCAATCGCGTTCTGCAGAGAATGGCCAAAGACAATGTGGAACAGATCATTATTACTTCGCCCGTTTCCATGCGCTATCTTACCGGAGAGTATATCGATTCCAGCTGGGAACGCTGCGGTGCGCTGTATCTCAATAACCGCGGAAACATCACCGCTGTGATCAATCAGCTGCAGAAATACATCCAGATCGAGGGTGCCAACGTGATCCATTATCACGACACCGAGGATCCCATCGCTATTCTGGCAAAACAGGTGCTGCCCGGCAAGCTGGGTGTGGACAAACAGTGGCCCGCCCGCTACGTTCTGCATCTGATGGAGCTGTGCCCCAACAACCCCCTGATCAACGGCTCGCCTTATATGGATATGACCCGTATGGTCAAAGAGCCCGAAGAGCAGGAAAAACTGCGTCTTTCTTCTGCTATGAACGACCGTGTCGTCGCAAAATCCATCCAGGCCATTCAGGAAGGTCTGTCTGAGGTGGATCTGGCGGAAAAGGTCAACGAGTTCTTCGCCGCCGAAGGTGCTGCTGTGCGCAATCTGTGTCTGGTCCAGTTCGGTGAGAACTGCGCCATTCCCCATCACGGCGCCGCCAAAGACTTTTTCCTTAAACCCGGCGAACACGTGCTGGTCGACATCGTCAAAAACCTCAACGGCTACTATTCCGACATGACCCGTACCGTTGTGTATAAAGAGGCGACCGATTTCCAGAAAGAGATCTACGACATCGTTCTGCAGGCAAACCTGGCTGCCATCGATGCGGTAAAAGCAGGCGTCCGTGCCTGTGACGTAGATGCCGCTGCCCGCGACATCATCACCAAAGCCGGCTACGGCGAGTACTTTACCCACCGTACCGGTCACAACATCGGCATCGAGGTACACGAGTGGCCGGACATCGCCGCCACCAACGAGATGCCTCTGGAAGCGGGTATGTGCTTCTCCATCGAGCCCGGTATCTACATCCCCGGCAAGATCGGCGTGCGCATCGAGGATCTGGTCATCGTTACCGAGAACGGCTGCGAGAACCTGAACCACTACACCAAAGAGTTCCAGGTGATCAAATAGGCCCAAAAGATCACAAAAAAGCCCCACCCAACCGGATGGGGCTTGATTTTTTTGCTTGCAGTTTGCCGCGGGTGTCCGACCACCCTTTTTGAAGCGGATCGGGTCCCGTCAGTGGCCGCGGCGACTCGCCGCAGCGGAGATGCTCCGCATTGCCTGTCCGGGCACCGGACCTAGGCTAATTCCAGCATGGTCAAAAGCAGCTTCGCCGAGTTGTCGGCCGCGATGCCCTGGAAGGTGTCGAAGCTCATGCCCGCGTCGCCGTTGGCGTTGTCGCTCATGCAGCGGATGACCAGACAGGGCAGTCCGTTGGAGTAAGCCACCAGCGCAATGGATGCGCCCTCCATCTCCACGCAGTCCGGATGGGTGCGCTCGATGATGGAATTGCGCAGCGCCTCTTCCTCCACAAAGATGTCGCCGGTGGCGATGCGCCCCAGCTTGTGCTTAAAGTTGCGCTCGCCCATCTTGACCAGCGCCTTTTCCGCCAGCTCGATGAGAGCGGGGTCGCCGGGCAGCGAAGAGGTGTGCGGATGATACTTCTCCATCAGCTCCCAGCTGTAATCGTGGAATACCAGATCCCGGGACAAAACCAGATCCAGCACCGTCAGATCGGGACAGGTGCAGCCGGCAACGCCGGTGTTGATGAGACACCCCACGCCGTATTTGAGCACCATGGTCTGGGCGCACATGGCGGCGTTGACCTTGCCGATCTCGCTGCAGCAGACCACGACGTCCTTGCCCTGCAGCTTGCCCGAATGATAGGTGAGACCGGACACGGTCTCCTCTTTTTTCTCGCTCATATGCGACAGCAGCAGCGCCACTTCCGACTGCATTGCGCCGATGATTCCCCAAACCATGATAAAACATCCTTTCAACGACAGAATTCTTCTGTCATTGTACCAATTTTCCCCCTTGGATGCAAGAATTTTGCCAAAAATCGTTGCGCCCGCTGTCCTATAATGTTATACTACCAGTATCAACCAATTTAAAAGGAGGATCCCCATGAGTTTTGAGTCTGTAAAAGCAAAAAACCCCGGCGTGAAAATGTATCAGGTCACCGACCCTGAGTTTAAAAAATACGGTCGTGTCATCACCGGCTACGACTTTACCCCCTACGTGGAATATCTGAAAGCCAACACCGAAGTTCCCGAGTCCGGCAACAAATACGTTGGTTCTGTCGCTGAGATGGAGGCGCTGCCCCTGACCGCAGAGGTTGAGCACTACATCTACGCCGGCGTTCCGGTTCAGGTTGGATACTGCAACGGCAACGGCAGCCTGCTCAACGCCTTCGAGTACCACAAATGCTCCGAAGTTTCCGTTGGTCCCACCGACATGGTATTCATGATGTACAAAGTCGAGGATCTCTCCGACGAGGGCACCGTTGATTCCAAAGACGTGGTTGCTTTCTACTGCCCCGCAGGCGTTGCGGTGGAAGTTTACCCCCACACCCTGCACTATGCGCCCTGCAAAGTGGACGATGCCGGCTTCAAATGTCTGGTTATCCTGACCAAAGGCACCAACGAGCCCATCGAGAAGCCTGTGAACCCCGTTAACCACGAGGATCGTCTGATCATGGCGGTGAACAAGTGGGCATTCGGTCACAAGGACAGCTCTGTCGTTGCCACCCGCGGCGGCTTCGAGGGCATCTTTGGCGAGAACACCGAGATCAAATACTAGTGGGGATGCCCCCACGGGCAATGCGGAGCATCTCCGCTTCGCACAGCGGTTGCATCGCGCGTACCGCACCTGCCATGGTCGTCTTGAGACCGGCGCAGGGGCGCTGATAAAACAACAACAGCCCCGTCCGAGGACGGGGCTGTTTCTTTTTGATCGCTTTTATACCACCGGCGGCTCGCCGGTTACAAGAAAGGGCATCCGTGAGGATGCCCTTTTTGCAGTTACTTTAAGCGATATTGGAGAGACTCAAAGCAATCTCAGAAGTTTATTACCTAAGGTAATTATTTCTTCAGAGCAACTGCGCCAGCAGCAGCCAGAGAAACAACGCCCAGAGCAACA
>JAFQTW010000005.1 GCA_017408855.1 Oscillospiraceae bacterium
GGACAAGCGGCTGTGTGCCAAGGAGATTCTGGGCAACCGCAAAAAGATGACCCAGTGGCAGGATAAGTTCTGGGAACACATGGTCAAGAAGTATCCAGTATTAGAGCGTGGTGAGAGTGCCAGTGAGACTGGCCGTGACCATATTCCGCCGAGAGTGTTCAAACAGATGACCCGTCTGACAAAGCAGATGGAGAAGCTGGATGCTATGCTTTCCGATGTGAAGTTTACTAATTACAAGGAACGGACGGCGCAAATCGCAGCGTTCCTAGAGGAATATATCCCGGATGTGGCGGCGATGGAAACACAGATGAAGAAATATCAGAGATGCTTTACCACGGCTGAGTCCGAGAAAAAGGCGCTGAAAAAGAAAAACGATGATCTGACGGTAGCTCTGGAAAAGAGCCAGCAGCAGAGCACCGTCAAGAAGTTACAGGAAGCAAGGCTGCAAAGCGATTATGAACGGGTAAGAGGGATTCTTGACCGTATCCCTCCGGAGATCATCCGGGCGTACACACAGCGTGGCAGTAAGAAACAGGAGGTAAACCATTATAGCGGATTGGAATAAGGATGAGTGGAGCGGCTTTGCCGATTTGCTTGCCAACTTAATAGAAAAATATGCGGCGGTTCTGGATCTTGACAATCTTCCAGAGCCGCCGAATTGTTTGGGAAAAGAACCTGCCGGAGCTACAAATATCTCCGAACAGCCAGAGGACACTATTGAAAAAGCTAAAACGGCATGATATAATAATCGTGTGATAAGTGTCCAAACCTTACTCTGAAAGAGCTTCGGAGTAAGGATACATAAAGGTGCCATGGCTGTGGCACGAATGAGGATCGTGAGATGAAAAAAGAAAAGACAAAAGTATATATCTATACGAGAGTATCCACCGCCATGCAGATTGACGGATACTCTCTGGATGCCCAGAAGTCCAGAATGAAAGCCTTTGCCGAGTACAATGATTATGAGATAGCCGGTGAGTATGAGGATGCCGGCAAGTCTGGTAAATCCATTGAGGGCAGAGCTGAGTTCAACCGCATGATGGAGGATATTAAATCCGGGAAAGATGGTGTCTCTTTCGTGCTGGTATTCAAGCTGTCCCGCTTTGGCAGAAATGCGGCAGATGTGTTGTCCACCTTGCAGGTCATGCAGGATTTTGGCGTTAATCTGATCTGCGTGGAGGACGGGATTGATTCCTCCAAGGATGCCGGAAAGCTGATGATCTCTGTTCTGTCAGCCGTTGCAGAGATTGAGCGAGAAAACATCCGTGTCCAGACAATGGAGGGCAGAATCCAGAAAGCCCGTGAGGGAAAATGGAACGGCGGGTTTGCGCCCTATGGTTACAAGCTGGAAAATGGACAGCTTATTATCAATGAGGAAGAAGCGGCTGCAATTCGGGTGATCTTCGATCAGTATGTGCATACCGACATGGGTGCAAATGGTCTTGCCAAATATCTTGACCAACATGGTATTCACAAAATCCAGCGGCAAAACGGCAAAAACCCGCTGTTCGATGCATCCCTTATCCGTAGAATACTGAAAAATCCTGTGTACTGTGGAAAAATCGCCTATGGCAGACGCAGAACGGAGAAGGTGCATGGCACCAGGAATGATTACCGGCTTGTGGAGCAGGATGATTATCTGTTGGTGGATGGCCAGCATGAGGGGATCGTGTCGGAAGAACTCTGGCACGAAGCACAGGTGAAACTGCTGGCACAGGCTGAAAAGTATGAACATGTGAACCGTGGCAAGGACACCAAGGTGCATCTTCTGTCCGGTATCGTCAAATGCCCAATCTGTGGAGCCGGGATGTATGGCAACAAGAGCATCAAGCATAAGCAGGATGGAACAAAGTACAAGGATTTCTTCTATTACGGCTGCAAGCACCGCACTATGACCCGTGGGCACAAGTGCGATTATCGAAAGCAGATTCACGAGGAACTGTTGGACAGTGCTGTGGCAGAGGTTATTGTGAAGTTGGTCAGCAATCCCAAGTTTGCCGCCATGATGCAGGAAAAAATCAACATGAAGGTGGACACGGCGGCCATTGAGCAGGAGATTGCCAATTACGAAAAGCAGCTCCGGCAGTGTTATGCCGTGAAATCAAAGCTGATGGAAGAAATAGATTCCCTTGACCCGGACGATAAACACTACTACAAACGCAAAGCAGACCTTGATGATCGCCTTTACAAGATGTATGATAAAATCGAAGATACAGAAAACCTTCTGATCGCCGCCAGAGCAAAGAAAATGGCAATCGAAGCAGAAAAGCTCACCGGAGATAATATTTACAAGGTGCTGATTTACTTCGATAAGCTGTACGCCGTCATGAGTGAGCAGGAAAAGCGGCAGATTATGGAATCTCTGATTTCCGAGATTCAGATTTATCCGGAACGTCAACCCAACGGACAGTGGCTGAAGTCCATCAAATTCAAGCTCCCGATTATTGAGGAAGATATGAGTTTGAGTTTGGCCAATGATGCACAAGCTGAATGTGTCGTCCGCTTTATTCGTGAAAAATAAGGAGTATTGATGTCTGTGCAGCCGACTTTTCAACCGAAACCGCCCCAAAAGATCCCCGCTTTTTTCGAAAATGCCCGCCTTTTGCAGGATGCCTTTGGCATCACCCCGCTGCTTTACGGCTCTTTAGGACTTTCTTATCTGACAAATGAAGATCTTGGCGCCGATGACATCGATCTTCTGATCCCGCAGATCTTTCTGCAGGAGCGATGGAAGGATTTTTCGGCGGTCCTCGAGCAAAAGGGCTACCGCCTCATCGATCTTGCGGAACATACCTTCGAAAAAGATGGGATCTGCTTTTCCTATGCAATGCTCGAAGAGCTATACCGTTTTGCCGGCATCCCCGCCGAAGAGATCGGGATCCGGCAGCAAAACGGCGTTTGCTTCCGCCTTCTGTCGCTTTCTCAGTACCTGAAGGTCTACACCGCTTCGGCAAAAGACGGCTACCGGGTAAACGTCCGCGGCAAAAAGGACAATGAAAAAATTCTGTTTATCAAAAAACGGCTGGAAGAATGATCCGGCCGCATCTGTTGTTATGATCACTTTAAAACCTGTTTTACCATCCGACCCCGAAAAAACGGTCCTGGACCGCATCAACCGCGCCACCTTCCCCGACTACGAGCGTGCCGAGCTGGACGAGCTGTACGGCTCCGACCCCCATGGGATGCTGGACATCTTAGCCATCTGTGAAGAGGATCTTCCCGTAGGCTTTTTTGCGGTGCGAAAATTCGAAAACCTCCGCTATATGGCATTTTTCGCCGTGGATGCGGCAAAGCGAAATCAGGGACTGGGCAGCCGCGCGCTGACCCTGCTGCATCGCCATTATCCGGGCTGCAGCATCGT
This sequence comes from Oscillospiraceae bacterium, assembly GCA_017408855.1. Classification (GTDB taxonomy): domain Bacteria; phylum Bacillota; class Clostridia; order Oscillospirales; family Ruminococcaceae; genus UBA3818. The sequence continues at coordinate 3,362 of JAFQTW010000005.1, forward strand.
GCTGGAATTCGAGACCCCCGACGATTCGGCAGCGGACAATCCCATCCGCCTGCGCCGAAGGGACTTTTATCTGCGAAACGGCTTTTTCGATACCGGCTGGCACCTTTCCTACGATCAAATGGAGTTGACCGTCGCCTGCTCCGGCGAAGCCTTCGACAAACCTGCCTTCGAGCGGTTCCTCTTCTGGCTGCACAGCATGATCTCCGATTCGGTCCCGCCTTTGTACCGCAAAGACCGGCGGATCATCGACGCCCATCTGCATCTGCCTGTTTCAGAAGGCGGACTGCAAAAGCAAAAAGAAAAGCTCCTTTTTGATCTGGCGCAAAACGGCGTGGATGCCTGCGTGGTCATCGCCGATTCGGAACAGGAAAGCACCATCGGCAACACAAGGGAATGTGCCGCGCTCTTTTCTGACACGCCCAACGTTTTCGTCGTGGGCGGCATCAGCCCGCTCATCGACTATCAGGCGCAGCTTTCTCTGTGCGAAACCCTTTTGCAGGAGAAAAAGATCATCGCCCTAAAGCTCTTTACCGGTCACGAAGCCTTTTTCCTCTCGGATGAGCGCCTCGAGCCGGTCTGGGCACTGGCGAAAAAATATGACGTGCCGGTGCTGTTTCATTCCGGCTGGGACAACTCCCACTGGGGCAGCGCCGCCGAAGCGGAAACCGTCCTGCGGCGGCATCCGGACGTATCTCTTTGCTGCTGCCATCTGTTTTACCCCCGTCTGGAGGACTGCCTGCCCCTTTTGGACTACCCCAACTTTTCCGTCGATCTTTCTTCGGTGGCAGACGAACCTTCCCGATGGGACACCGTCCGCACGCAGGTGATGCGCTGCATCGAAAAAGCGCCCGACCGGGTGCTATTCGGTTCGGACTATACTGCCTGCGACCAGAAAAGTCATCTGGAATTTGTAAAGAGCCTTCCCCTTTCCGAGGAAAAACGGGAAAAGCTCCTTTGGAAAAATGCGGCACAGCTGTACCGTCTGCCTACTTAAGAAGGTGAATCTATGGACCTCATCGAACTCATCCGTCCTTTTTTGGACAAAGAAGGGCGGCTCACCGCCTTTCCCTCCAAGCGAAAAAAGAAGATCGCAGCGTTTTTTTATCTCAGCGGATTTTTCTCGCCGGATACGGTTTATTCCGAAAAAGAGGTCAACGAACTGTTAAAGCAGCACCACACCTTTTCCGATCCTGCCACGTTGCGGCGGGAGCTGTACGACTACGGCTTTCTCGACCGCACCCGGGACGGAAAGGAGTATACCCTCGGTGCCGCTCCCCCTTCGCCCGAAGAATTGGGACTTTTGTAATGATCGGCTTTGCCGTTATTTTTTGCTAAACCAACAAAGGAAGTGTATCCATCATGAAAAGGCCGCTTGATATGACAAAAGGGCCGCTTCTCCCCAGCATCATCCGCTATACCATCCCGGTCATCCTGACCAGCATTCTGCAGCTTTTGTTCAACGCCGCTGACCTTGTCATCGTCGGGCGTTTCTGCGGAAGCGTTTCGGTCGCCGCTGTCGGCGCCACCGGCGCCGTGACCGCCTTGATGGTCAATCTGTTTATCGGACTTTCCATCGGTGTCGGCGTAGCGGTCGCCCAGGGTCTGGGCGCCGAGGACAACATGGAAGTCCACCGCACAGTACATACCGCCATTCCCGCGGCATTGATCAGCGGACTTTTCCTCACCGTTCTGGGACTTTTCCTCTCCGATCCGCTGCTGCGGCTGATGGGCACCCCCGAAACGGTCCTGCCCCTTTCCGCCACCTATATGAAGCTGTATTTCTGCGGCATGACCTTCTCGATGCTTTATAACTTTGCATCCTCCATTCTCCGTGCTGCCGGCGATACCCGCAGCCCCCTTGTTTTCCTGACCATCGCCGGTGTGGTAAACGTGGTGCTCAACGTGATCTTTGTCACCGTCTTTGACCTGAACGTAGCCGGTGTTGCCCTTGCCACCGCCATCAGCCAGGCAGTCTCTTCCGTTTTGGTGGTGATCGTGCTGACCCGCCGCACCGATGCGTGCTATCTCAACCTGCGGGAAATGAGGATCTATAAGCCCCAGCTTCTCAAGATCATCCGCATCGGACTGCCCGCCGGCATTCAAAGCTCCCTGTTTTCCATCTCCAACGTAATCATTCAGTCTTCGGTCAACTCCTTCGGCGACATCTTCATGTCCGGACATGCCGCCGCCGGAAACATCGAAGGCTTCGTCTATGTAGCACTCAACGCCTTCCAGCAGGCGGCCGTCAACTTCATCGGACAGAACGAAGGCGCCAAAAACTACAAGCGTGTCGGGCAGACCTTCTGGACCTGTCTGGGCTGTGTCACGGTGGTCGGACTTACCCTCGGACCCATCGTTTACTCTTTCGGTCCGCAGCTTCTGTCCATCTACATCACCGACTCGACTGAAGCCATCGGCTACGGTATGATCCGCATGAGCTTTATCCTGCTGCCCTACTTCCTCTGCGGTCTGATGGATGTTGCCACCGGCTCGCTGCGCGGCATGGGTTCCTCTGTTGCGCCAATGATCATCTCGATCCTTGGTGTCTGCGGACTGCGCCTGCTGTGGATCTTCACCATTTTCCAGATCCCGCAGTTCCACACGCCCCAGTGCCTGTACTTCTCCTACACCATTTCCTGGTCCGCTACCTTTTTGATCGAGTTCGTCTCCTTCCTGGTGCTGCTCAAAAAGAAAAAGCGGCTGACCGCCGCCGCATAAAGGAGTTCTTTATGACCATCCGTGTATTGCCCTGTGATTTTACCGTCTGCCAGATCGGGGACCTCGCTTCAGCAGATCTGACAGCGCCCTTTACCTTTCTCTCCCGCACCGACGAGGAACTTTCCCTCGTCTGCCCCACCGATCGCTGCCCTGCCGAAACGATCCGCCGCGAAGACGGCTGGAAGGGCTTTGGCATCTGCGGCGAGCTGGACTTTTCCCTTATCGGGATTCTCTCCAAAATTGCCGCCATCCTGGCAGAAAACCGCATCAGCATTTTTGCCATCTCCACCTACAATACCGATTATGTTCTGGTAAAGCAGGAAAGCTTTTCCCGCGCCCTGTCCCTTTTAAAAGCGGCAGGCTACGAAATCGAGGAGCCGCACGAAATCAAAGCCTAAAGCGCTGCGAAGGCGACGGAAAGACCCGGTCCTTTTTACGAACGGAGAAATGATATGAAACCCCAGGATCCTCTGCAGATCATCCAAGCTCTCTGCCACAGATATTCCGTCCGGTCCATCCGCTGGATCGAATCGGGACAAAACAGCCATATTGCTGTGCTGGACGAACGATGGCTGGTCAAGATCCCCCGATATCCGTCGGTCCTTTCCGATCTGAAAGCCGAATGGAAACTTTTGTCCGCACTGCCAAAAGATCTGCCTCTTCCCGTTCCGCAGCCTGTAAGGCAGGAACTGGACAGTCCTTTTCCCGCCGCCTATGCGCTGTACACCTACCTGCCCGGCGAAAGCGCCGCCTGCCTTCAGGGATGCAGCTCTGATCTTCTCCCGACGGCGGCAGAGCAGATCGCCTGTTTTCTTCGGGCATTTCATCACCTTTCGGTTCCCGGACTTCCTGCGGTTTGTGCCGAGGAAAACCGTGCCGCATGGCAGGACTTTCTTGTCCGCCTGAGAAAGAAGGTCCTTCCCCTTCTTCCGCCAAAAGCGGCATCTGCCGTTGCGGACCGCTTCACCGCCTTTTTGTCCGATCCCCACAGCTTTTCCTATACGCCGGTGCTGACCCATCGGGATCTGGGCTGTTCCAACCTGCTGTACGACTCCGGAACCAACCGGCTGTGCGGCGTTATCGATTTCGGGCAAAGCGGCTTTGACGATCCTGCGCTGGATCTGGCTTCTCTTATCTGCCCTGCAAGCTTCGGGAAAGAATTTGCCCCGATCCTGCTCAAATACTGGCCCGAGGCGGAAACGTTTTTGCCCCGCGCCGAGTTTTATATCTGGACCTTTCCTCTGCAGGATGCGCTGTTCGGCGCCGAAAACGGCGATGACGCGGCACTGCAAAGCGGGATCGCGCCATTTTTATCTGAGAAAGGATGATATGATGCGTCTTTTGTTTAAACAGCGGCTGTTTTCCTGGTTCGACAGCTACGACATCTACGACGAAAACGGCGAGACCTATTTCACAGTAAAGGGACGGCTTTCCTGGGGTCACCGTCTGGAGATCTACGATAAATACGACCGTCACATCGGTACCGTGCAGGAAAAGGTCCTTTCCTTTCTTCCCCGCTTCGATCTGTATATCGGCGACCGGCTGATCGGACAGCTCACCAAGGAGTTCACCCTGTTCCGCCCCTCCTTTTCCCTCGACTGCAATGGCTGGCAGGTCGAAGGCGACTGGTTCGAGTGGGACTATCAGGTGCTTACCACCGATGGCGGTCTTGTGATGCAGGCGCAAAAGCAGCTGTTCAACTGGACCGACACCTACACCATGGACATCACCTACGAAGAAGACTCGCTCCTTTGCTTGATGATCGTCCTCGCCATCGATGCGGTCAAATGCTCCAACAACTAAAAAAGAGCCTTCCATTCGGAAGGCTCTTTTCCTTTTTCGAAAAAAACTATTTCTTCAGAACAACTGCGGCAGCGGCTGCCAGAGAAACGGTACCCAGCGCAATGGCAACGTTGACAAACTCGGTGGAACCGGTTGCGGGTTGGCTTTGCCGATGAATTTGAAAGTCAATCTGTTTTCCATTTTTTTCTATTCCTTGCATTTCATCGCCCGAATCAGCCGGAACACATCCGCCGCCGTTTGCGCCAGATCATCCTTTGCCCGTTTTTTCATCTCGGCAAAGGGCTTTGCCACCCGGTTGATGGAAAAGACCGCCGTCACCCCAAGCGCATACACCGGTTCGATCCCGTCTCCGACATCCCCTGCCAGAACGATCACCGGGACCCCCAGCTTCTTCGCCCGTTTTGCCACGCCGACCACTGCTTTTCCGCCCAGAGACTGGCTGTCCAGCCGTCCCTCGCCGGTGATGACCAGGTCCGCATCCGCCGCCAGACGGTCAAAATCCGCCGCGTCCAGCACCGTCTCGATGCCCATCTGCAGTCTGCCGTCCAGAAAGGCCGCCATACCGCCGCCCATGCCGCCGGCGGCACCGGCTCCCGGCAGCTGCAGGATGTCCCTGCCCAGATCCCGACGAATCACCTGCGCCAGATGCAAAAGCCCTTCGTCCAGCCGGCGGACCATTTCCTCATCGGCGCCCTTTTGGGGTGCGAACACCGCTGCCGCGCCTTTTTCGCCGCAAAGCGGATTGTCGATATCGCACATGACGGTGATCTCCGCCTCTTTCGCTTCTTTTCGCAGCCCTGACCCATCGACCGATGCGATCTTTCCAAGGGTCCCGCCAACCGGAATAAAGCATTCGCCCTTTTCGTCCAAAAAGCGAATCCCCAGCGCCGCCGCGGCACCGCATCCGCCGTCGTTGGTGGCGGAACCGCCCAGTCCGAGAATGATTTTTCGGCAGCCTCTTTCCAGCGCATCCGCCATCAGCTGCCCTACCCCGTAGGTGGTGGTCTCCTCGGGGTTTTTCCGCTCTCCGACAAGAGGGAGTCCCGCCGCTGCCGCCATCTCGATGACTGCGGTGCCGTCGGGCAGGATGCCGTAAAAGCTGTCGATCTCCTCAAAACAGGGACCTTTGACCCGTATTTTCACCCGCTCGCCGCCCAATGCGGACAAAAAGGCGTCCACCGACCCTTCGCCGCCATCCGCTACCGGGACCGAAAGCACCTGCGCCTGCGGCCAGACCGCCAGCGCCTGCTCTTTTAAAATCCCGCAGATCTCCCGGGAAGACATGGTCCCCTTAAAAGAATCGGGGATCAGGATCACCTTTTTCATAAGCACCATCCTTTTGTCAAAAGACTTTACGATCAGCATACCACATTTTGCCTGCACCGAAAAGCGGCTTTCCATTGTGTCTCCTTTGTGCTATACTGGACCCATCAACAAAACAGGAGTGTTTTCCATGCTGGTACAGGATATTTACAATTTCATAGATGAGCTGGCGCCCTTTTCCTACGCCATGAGCTTTGACAACAGCGGACTTTTGCTGGGCGACCGGCAAAACCCCGTTAAAAAGATCCTCGTCACCCTCGACTGCACCCTTCCCGCGGTGGAAAAAGCCATCGAAGAAGGGACCGATCTGATCGTGGCACACCATCCGGTGATCTTTGACCCCATCAAAAATGTGCTGGCCGGCTCCGCCGTCCACAAAGCACTGACCGCCGGCATCTCGGTCATCTGCGCCCACACCAATCTGGACCTTGCCCGCGGCGGGGTCAACGACTGTCTGGCAAAAGCTTTGGGTCTTGGCTGCCTCGAGGGGCTGTCCCCCATTCCCTGCCGCCGCGGCGGTGAGGAAGTGACCGAGTATCTGGGGCGGATCTCCTTCTTAAAAGAAGCCATGACTCCCGATGACTTTGCCGCCTATGTCAAAGAAAAGCTTTCCGCTTCGGTCCGCTACACCGCCGGAAGCCGTCCGGTTCAGCGGGTGGCCGTCTGCGGCGGCTCCGGAGCCGACTGCCTCGAGGATGCCATCGCCGCCGGTGCCGATGCCCTCGTCACTTCGGAAGTGAAGCATCATATCTTCCTGCAGGCGCAGCAGGCGGGCATCACCCTCGTGGATGCGGGTCATTTCCACACCGAAGATGTGGTCATCGAGCCGTTGGCAGAA